>JBAZGT010000005.1 GCA_041652735.1 Dehalococcoidales bacterium
TTCCCCCACCAGCCCCACTATTTCACTCTGGTCTATATGGAATGACACGCCGTCCGTGGCTTTGACCAGGCCGTATTCCGTCTTAAAGTAGGTCTTCAGGTTTTCTACATCCAATACGCTTGCCATATTACCATCCTAAAATTTAATGGCGCGTAACGCTTATATCACGCCTCTTAGTTTCGGATCTACGGCGTCCCTGATACCATCGCCGACCATGTTGAAACCGAACACGAGTAACATGATGGCTACGCCGGGTGCCAGGGAAAGCAGCGGGTTATTCAGCAGGAAGCGCTGGCCGTCCATGACCATGCCGCCCCAGGAAGGCGCGGGCGCCGGCACGCCGATGCCGAGGAAGCTCAAGCCGGCTTCACCCAGCACCACGCCGCCGATACCCATCGTCAGCCCGACCATCAGGGGAGGGAAGGCGTTGGGGAAAATCTGGCTCATCATGATACGCCAGTTGCTCATGCCTAAAGCCTGCCCGGCCAGGACATAGTCGTTCTGTTTGACGCTCAGCGCCTGGCCGCACATCATACGGCACATACCGGCGATGCCGCCGAAGCCGAGCGCAAAGATGACGACCAGTGTGCCGCCGCCTACCAGACCGGCGATAAGCAGCACCAGAATAATACTCGGCAAGGCCATTAACGCGTCCGTTATCCTCATGATAACCGCGAAAACCCAGCCGCCGAAGTAGGCCGCCGTCAGTCCCATCAACATGCCGATGAAGGCTGAGGCAAAGACCGCGGAAAAGCCGATCAGCAGTGATATCCTGGTCCCGTAGATAATGCGGCTGAGGATGTCCCGGCCGTTCTGGTCGGTGCCCAGCAGGTGTGAGGCGGAAGGGCCTTCCAGTTTGTGCGGTAAATCGTTCTTGATAGGGTCGTAAGGGGCCAATAGCGGGGCAAATATGGCGGTGATGATGATGATTACCACGATAATGAACCCTATCAGGTAGAGTTTGCGGCCGAAAAACACCCGGGACATTCTGTGCCACTCGCTGTGGCGAGGGGGCAGCGTATCTCCTCCGCCCGCATCAAGGGCCGGGGAGTTGACTACTGTTTTATCCGCCATCTTTATCTCCTCAAGATAATCTTATCCTGGGGTCCAGCCAACCCCAGGCAATATCCACAACCAAATTGGAAAAAATAGTGATCGCGCCGAAGATAAGTGCCCCTGCCTGGACAATCTGGTAGTCATAGTCGAAAATAGCCGTGGTCATCAGCCGTCCCATGCCGGGAATGCTGAACACCGTCTCGATAAACACGGAGCCGCCCATGATCGCGGCCAGCGTGCCGCCCAGGGCGGTTATCACCGGAATCATGGCGTTCTTGATTTGATGCCTGATTAAAATCACCCGCTCGCCCAGGCCTTTGGCCCAGGCGGTGCGCACGTAGTCCGTCCTCATGACCTCGAGCATGCAGGAGCGCACCAGACGCGCCATGCCGGCGATGCTGCCCACCGCCACGGCCGCGATGGGCATTATCAGGTGCCTGGTGCTGTCCCAGAAGTTATCGAGCGGACTGACCCACCCGAAGATAGGCAGCCAGCCCAGCTTATAGCCAAAAAGCCATATCATGAGGATGCCGAGCCAGAAAGTGGGCACCGTCATCCCTATGTTGGAAATGGTGGTGAGGGTATTATCTATCCACGTACCCCTCCTGATGGCGCAATAAATGCCGACAGCTATACCCCCGAAAGTGCCGATAAAAAAGAGAATGATACCTATATACATCGTGCGGGGAAGGGCATCTTTGATAAGCAGGCCGATATCCTGCTTCACCCCGATGGATTTACCCAGGTCCCCATGGAGAATATCGCCCAGCCAATCAACATATTGAACGTAAATAGGCCGGTCAAGCCCGTATTCGTGCATCAGCCTGTCATGTTCTTCAGGCCCCATGCGGTTCTGGGAGCCGCCCATGTTGAAATTGCCCATGTAAACCATCAGGGGGTCGCCGGGGAGCAAACGGACAAGGAGGAAAACCATCATGGTGACGATGAGGAGAATAATGATACCGATGAATATGCGGCGAATAATATAAGTCGTCATGCTTGCTCTCCCTTAGGTATTGTCAATAACGTTTGTACGAATACGATATTCGGATACCAAAACGCCTGGCTGTCAGTTACCACCGCAAGTATTATAAAATCCGGGTTATGTACACCTGTACCTCAGGATAATTATAATTAAACTGCATGTTCCGGGAGTAACAAGTCGGTGTAAGCACCGCGCCTTTTCAGGTTTAGTTATTGTTTAAGATGGACCTCCGAGTGAGTCAAGTATGAGTTTTGCGGAGAGTTTAGCATGATTTATTGAGGATGTCAATTTTTTTCTGCTAGTAGTAAATCAGGCACGAAATTGACGTTTTTAACAGTGAATAAGGTAAATTATCTCCGGAGTATAATATATTAATTTGGGGAGAATCAGCCGGCGGCGCGGCATATGGGCTTTTGATATTATTCACGGTTGACAATTAGCCGGGTCTGTTCCTAAAATAGCGCAAAGAACGGACACGGGAGCGTTGTAAGAAAATCATCAGCCGGGAGGATAAAAATGGCAGCGGCAGCTAATAAAACGGCGGAGCAGGTACTGAAACATCACGAGCAGGCTTTGCTGGCCCGCGACCTCCGCGGGATTGTGGAGGACTATACCGGTGATTCGGTCTTCCTGACCGCCAACGGCGCGTTCAGGGGAACGGAAAGCATTAAACAAGCCTACCGGGCGGTCCTGGCGACATTAACGCCGGAGGTGCTGGGCAATATGAAGGTTATCAAGCAGGAGGTCAGCGGCGAATACGTTTTGCTGATATGGTCGGCGCCGCCGCAGGTCAGCTTCGGCACGGACAGCTTTCATATCAGGGACGGGAAAATCATGATGCAGTCCGTAGCCACCCGGTAAAATCCCCGAAGCTAATACTCAAGCGTATGTACGGCGGCTGTACGTGAAGGCACAGGCGCGCTGTCAATTATGTAAAAAGAAAGAGAGGGGATTTCACCCCCTCTCCTTTTCCCCAACTAATAACTATTTGCCCTTTATTTCCTCCCGGGGCAGGGGGGCCGGCGGCAAAAGCGGCAGCCCGCCCGCCACGTAAAGCGCCTGGCCGGTGATATAGGAGGAAAGCTCGGAAGCCAGGAATAAAGCCGCCCCGGCGATGTCCTCCGGCGTGCCGATGCGCTGGAGGGGCGTTTTCCTGCCCATCATCGTGTAGACCATTTCCTGCTGTTCTTTGGGCATCGCGCCGATGGTGGAATCGTAAAAATTGGTCCTGATAGGCCCGGGCAGGATGCAGTTGACGTTAATGTTAAAGGGCGCCAGCGCGTTGGCGAGGTCGGTGGTAAAGCTGATGACCGCCCCCTTGGCGGTGTTGTAGTTGATTTCATGCGCCGGCGGCTGCACGGCGCCGATGGAAGAAAGCCCGATAATTTTGCCGTACCGGGACTTTTTCATGTAGGGCACCACGTACTTGCAGAACAGGAAATGGCTTTTCAGGTTGAGCGCCATCACCCGGTCCCACGTTTCCTCTTCCATGTCCTCGATGGGAATGTGCCTGGCGATGGCCCCGGCGTTATTGATGAGAATATCTATTTTTTTAAATTCCCTGGCGACCTGCGCCACCGTAGCGGCTACCTCTTTGCCGCTGGTGACATCGCACTTAATGGCCAGGGCTTTACCGCCCTTCTTTTTATTGATAGCGGCGGCGGCCTCTTCCGCTTCTTTAATGGCGATATCCGCGATGGCGACGGCGCAGCCTTCCTCCGCGAACTTTTCCGCCATGCCCCGCCCCATCCCTTTAGCGCCCCCGGTAATGATGGCCACCTTATCTTTAAGCAGCATGTTAAGCCTCCTTTTTTTTGATAGTAAACAGTTGACAGTTAACAGTTATTAGTTGTCTCCACCCCTTTTCCCCCAACTGAAAACTACAGACTGTAGACTGTGAACTTCTTTACTAGTCCGGCGTATTGCCTACCCGGGAGTATTTGCCCGTTACCGCTATATCTATAAAAAGCACCGGCTTGTTGACCGTTTTGAAAATCAGCGGCCCGTGGTAAAGCCCGGCGGCCACGTATACGGAGGTCGGCTTATCTATGATATGGACTTCCCCTTTTTCCGCGGTCTCTCCCACCGTCATCTCAATCACCGCATCAAAGTCACGCGGGTCCTTGGGGTTGGCGGAGTAAAAGTTGAGGTACTGCGGGAACTCGTGCTTGTGGGGCTGGGAAATCATCTGGTGGGGGGCGTTAACGTAAATACAGTCGATGGAAAGGTGCCCTCCGCCGAACTTGTCCGCCAGGTGGCGCGTGCTGGTCACGAAAGCCCCGGACTTGCCCTCCACCTCCTTGACTACCTCCGCGGAAAAGTTTTTATCATACTTGTTTTTAGCCATATTTCTCCTTTTTTACCACTCGCGCTTCATTTTCTTGGCGAGCTTTAATACTCTTTCCGGGCTCTTATAATTCTGGTCGATGAAAAGCAGGTTATCGCGCTCTGCATCGGAAACCAGCTCCTGGTAGGACTGTTCCGTGTGGGCGGGGCACTGCTCGACGGTGACCATGAGGAAAGGCCGGGTAACGCTGCGGATTATCCACGGCCCGTGAATAAAGTCCGCGGGGAGATAGACCGCGTCGGACGTGGTGATAATGTGCTTTTCCATCTCCGGCCCCAGGCAGAACTCCACCTCGCCGCCCAGGTCCAGCGGGTTATCCGGGTCGGTTCCCAGGTGCATCACCACTTCCGGGTACTTGTGCTTGTGGGGGCCGTGCCCCATTTGCTCCCAGGAGCTGACGCCGGGGAGTCCCTCGGGCACTTTGGGCACCCAGTGGACGTAATACTGGTGGCTCTGGAAATAGGCGTTGTCATTGACGGTATCATCGAAGTAGGCGACCACGGCGCCGGTGCCGGGCGGGTTCCAGGGGCGGGGGCCGGAGAGGATGTACTTATCATATTTGTTTCCTGACATTTTACGGCTCCTTCCAGTTATTGGTATGATTTTACTCTTATTACGACTATTCCCGCAAAGATTTTCCGGGGAGGGGTGGCTTTGCCTGTATTGCCGCTTTTGACGCGGCGGGGCCGGATTGCAAAAAAGGGCATCCATTGGTAAACTTAAGCAAACGCATTCTGGAGGGCTTATCATGGAAATCAGAGTCAATAAATACGGACCGGACCAGCTCAGCACCAAAGTCTTTTTCAGCGACGAGAGCGGTTTCGCCGTAGCTTCGGTAATAGTCATGGGCAAGAAGGACGCCGCCCTGATAGATACGCAGTGGAGCCTTTCCAACGGCCACCGCGTGGCGGCGGAGATACTGGAAACCGGCAAGAACCTGAAAACGATTTATATCACCCACGCCCACCCGGACCACTACTTCGGGTTGGGGCCAATCGCGGAGGCGTTCCCTCAAGCTAAAGTGGTGGCCCTGCCGGCGGTGGCCAATACCATCAACAAGCAGATGTTCGGCAAAATAGACCACTGGCGCAACATCATCGGGCCGACCAACGTCCCCACCAAGGCGGTCAATATCGAGCCGCTGGCCCATAACTACTTCGAGCTGGAGGGGCAGCGTATCGAGATACTGCCGGAAATCATGGGCGACCTGCGGTACAACACGGTGGTCTGGATTCCCTCCATCAAGACCCTCTACGGCAGCGACGTGCTTTTCAACCAGGCGCACCCCTTTACCTGTGAGATTACCGCCGACGAGCGCAAGCAGTGGGTGAGGGACATAGGGCGACTGGAAAAAATGGGGGCGGAAGTAGTGATTCCCGGCCACCAGAAGCCGGGGATGCCCTTCGATAGCTCGTCGTTCGGCTTTACCAGGGATTACCTCATCGCCACCGAAGAAGAGCTGGCGCAAACGAAGACCACCGGCGATTTCTTTTACGCCATGGCCATGCGCTACCCGGACGCCAACCTGCTTTTCCTGAGCAACGAGATGAACTCCGCCGTATTCAAGGGCAACCGCGACTGGAACTGGCGGGACGAGTAGGGGGTAAGAACGAAATCCCTCACTAACTCTCCCTTTACGAAAGGGAGAGGATGGTTGTGTATACCTCCCGAGTCTTTGCTTGAGCCCTATCTTTCCCCCTTTCGTAAAGTCGCAGATTCCGTATGAACGCAGTGAATCGGAAGGGGATTAAGGGGGTTTTCAGGTACGGATTCTCACGACTGCGTGCCGTAACGCACTTTTTGGCGTGCAGGCATGGTCGCTGCGCTCCCTCATAATGGGCATATATGCCTGCAATGACATCCCCTTTTCCCAACCCCTGGATTCTCCCGATGGAATCGGGAGAATGACAACGGAACTTTACTCATAGTCCGCCATGCGGGCGGGCCAGCCTGCCCCCTGGTCGGCCTGGAGGGCGAGCTTAGCGTAGATAGTCAGCAGGCCGGTAACATGGGACTGTGACGGCGCTTTCCACTGCGCTTTGCGCTGCTTCAGCTCCGCTTCGGATACCTCCAGCTCCAGCTTGCGCGCCGGGATATCCAGGTTGATGCGGTCGCCGTCTTTCACCAGCGCCAGCGGGCCGCCCACCTGCGCTTCCGGGCAGACGTGGCCGATGGACAAATAGCCCTGGGTAAAGCCGGAAAAACGCCCGTCCGAGATGATGATAACGTCCTGGATATTTTTCGCCTTGAGGCCGGAAAGCGCCCCCAGGCATTCGGTAAAGGCCGGGCCGCCCCGCGGCCCCTGGTAGCGCACCACTAAAGCGTCGCCGGGGCCTACCTTGCCCGCCTGCGTGCCCGCGGCCGCGTCTTCAAGGGAGTCGAACACCCTGGCGGTATAGACCCGCTTGAGCAGGTCCTTGTTGGTGACCACGGTGTGGCGGACGACGGCGCCGCGCGGGGCCAGGTTGCCCTTCAGCACGGCGATAGCGCCCTCCGGCCAGACGGGGTTGTCCAGGGACTTGATTACCTCCGTATCCTCGCAGGTAACGTCCTCCAGGTTTTCCCCCACCGTTTTGCCGGTGACGGTCATGCAGGACGTGTCCAGGAATTGCTCGATGCGCTTCATCACCATGGGCGTGCCGCCGATTTTATGATAATCATAGAGCACATAGGGGCCGGAAGGGGCCACATCGCTCAGGGCGGGGACCTTGCGGGAGACCTCATCCCAGTCGTCCAGGGTGAGGGGGATTTGCGCCTCGTGGGCGTAGGCCTGGATATGCGCCACGGAGTTGGTGCCGCCGCAGGTGGCCATGTCCACGGCGATGGCGTTGCGCAGCGAGCTCTTGGTGATGATATCCCGCGGGCGGATGTTGCTCTTGACCAGCTCGACGATTTTTTCGCCGGTCTCCTTGGCCTGCCAGATTTTCTCGGCGGAGACGCCGGGGGAGGTGGCGGTGCCCGGCAGGGCGATGCCCATCCCCTCGGTCAGGACGGCCATGGTGTTGCCGGTGGTCATCTCGTTGCAGGCGCCGGCGCCGGTGGCGCAGCAGGAGGTAACTTCCTGCATGATGGCCTCGATATCGGCGGCGGACTTATCCGCCGCTTTCTTTTGCACGATGGTCTGGCCCCGGACGAAGCCCAGCCGCTTCCCTTCGTAGTCCGACGGCATCATCTGCCCCCCGCCGATGAAGATGAAGGGCCGGTTCAGGCGCAGCGCGGCCAGGATAAGGCCGGGGATTATCTTGTCACAGGTGCCGATGCCCACCCAGCCGTCGCACCAGCTGATATACAGGGAGGACTCGGCGCCGGCCAGCACGGCCTCGCGCTGGGGGAGGTCGTAAAGCATATCGCTTTCCAGCTTGTGAGGGACGGAGCAGAGGCCGGGGACATCTATCTCAAAGGGCATGCCGCCGGCCATGCGGATGCCGGCTTTAACCCCGTCCGCCACCGCCCGCAGGTGCACGTGCCCGGGCGATTGCTCGCTCCAGGAGTTGATCACGGCGATGCGGGGCAGGGTCAGCTCCTTGGCGGTAAAGCCGATGGCTTTGAAGATGGCGTGGTGACCATATTTCCTCATGTTGAAACGGGGTGGGGTTGTCATGTTATGCCTCCCTGGACCAGATTTTTATTTTGTAAACCCATTCTAGCAAGTCAGGGGGGCGGGGGCAAGCAAAAGCCGTATATTGACACTATCCGTCCGGGCGTGCTATCTTTCAAATAGTTGAGTCAAATGGTCGGCAATAGCGCCGGCAGAGGTAAACTATGAAACTTTCCACCAGGACGCGCTACGGCACGCGGGCGCTTTTGGAGCTGGCTTTACACCGGGAGGGGGGGCTCGTTTCCCTTAAAGACGTCGCCGGGAAACAGAATATCTCGCTGTCCTACCTGGAGCACCTGGTCACGCCGCTGATATCCGGCGGCATCATCCGCAGCGTCAAGGGGCCGAAGGGCGGCATCGCCCTGGTGAAAAAGCCCGCCGATATAAAGATGATAGACGTGACGCGGCTGCTGGAAGGCTCGCTGGCGCCGGTGGAATGCGTCGACCACCCGGAGGTGTGCGACCGCTCCGGCAAATGCGTCACCCGCGATGTCTGGAGCGAGGTCAAGACGGCCATGGATAAAGTCCTGGAAAACACCACTCTGGCCGACCTGGCGGCCCGGCAGCAGAAGAAAGACAAACAGCCGGCTTGAAACCGGAAGACGCCATAGGCTAAAATATAAAAAACTGAATATTGCCACTAGGGGAGCTGGAAGGCTGAGAGTTCCCCCCGATACAATCGGGGGGGGCAGACCCTTTGAACCTGAACTCGGTAATGCGAGCGTAGGGAAGTGAACACGAGACCGGAAGCAGGCTCCCTTTTAGCTTCCGGTTTATTATTTTAAGGAGGGACCATCATGACGGACATGCCGGAAATCGGCAAAATATCCCCGGCCATTTTCAGCGAGCTTATTTTCCCGCGGCTGGGGGCGAAGAGCGAACATATCCTGGTGGGGCCGCAGCACGGCGTGGACGTGGGCATCGTGGAAATCGGGGGGAAGGCGGTGTCTTTCACCACCGACCCCGTTTTTATCGTGCCGGAGTACGGCTGGGAAAGGGCGGCCTGGTTCGCCATCCATATTATAGCGTCGGACTCCGCTACCAGCGGGCTCAAGCCGAAGCTATTGAGCATCGACCTTAACCTGCCGATGGACATGACCAAACAGCAGCTGGAGACCACCTGGGAGGTAATCCACCGGGAGTGCGAGAAAATGGGCATCGCGGTGGTGACCGGGCACACCGCCCGCTACGAGAACTGCCATTACCCCATGGTGGGCGGGGCCACGCTGGTGGGCGTGGGGGAGATGGACGAATACGTCACGCCTAAATTCTGCCGGGCCGGGGATAAAATCATTATCACCAAGGGGCCGGCCATCGAAGCTACCGGCATCTTCGCCGCCATGTACCCCAAGGCTATAGAAAAGGAATACGGCGCCGCGCTGGCCAAAAAAGCGGAGAGCATTTTTTATAAGATGTCCGTGGTGGAGGACGCTTTGACGGCGGTGAGCGTGGGCGTGCGGGACAAAGGCGTCACCGCCATGCACGACGCCACCGAATGCGGGGTGTGGGGCGGCCTTTACGAGGTGGCGCAGGCCTCCGGCCTGGGGGCGAGGGTGGAAAAAGAAAAAATAGTGGTGGAAGAAGGCGTCACCGAGGTGTGTGAGATGTTCGGCATCGACCCTTACGCCTCCATCAGCGAGGGGTCGCTCATTATCGCCTGCAAGGCGCCCAAAGCGGACGAAATCGTCAAGGCGCTGGAAAGAAAGAGCATCAAGGCGTCCGTGGTAGGGGAGCTGACCGCGCCGGAAAAGGGCATGGTGCTGGTGGAAAAGGGCCGGGAAAAGAAGCTGGAACACCCCATCGTGGACCCGTTCTGGCGGGCGTTTTACGGGGCGGGGGAGAAGTACAAGGGGTAGTTTACAATAGACAGTTTACAGTTGACAGTGGACAGTTGGGGGAAGGGAGAAAGACCTTTCCCCCTTTTTTAGTAACGACATAGGTGTCATTCCAGCGAAGGCTGGAATCCAATACCGGAATTAGGAATAATTCAGTATTCTCTGATGGACTCCGGCCCCCGATTGCCATACGGGGCACGGCTGCGCCAGAATGACAAATCAGAGTGATTGTTGCGCTTCGTTTAAAATAACAGGCGCGCCGATGATAGAAAAAATCGGGGCGGATTATTCACTGCGTTCAGAATGACAGTTGGCGGGGGGAAAAGGGGCGGCGGCTTAAAGCAGTTCCTTGAAGGGGCGGAGCTGGGAAAAGTCTATTACACCGCTTTCCGCGATGTTTTCAATTAACACGCCGGCCTCCACGGCGGCGGCCACCGGGTTAAGGCCGCCTATCTGTATCACGCCGATGCGGTTGGGGGCCACGGCTATCTGGCAGAGGGGCTCGCTGGTATTGCCCAGGGCGTAAATGCCCCGCAGCCCCGCCTTTTTCATCTGCTCTTCTTTTTCCAAAACCAAGTCCCGGGCGGGGGCGGGGATGGTGCGGAAAGCGCCCAGTATTTTACCGCTGCCGGTGCGCGCCGCCTGTACCACGCTGGTCATTTTGGCCTGGATAAACTGCTCCGATGGGTCCATGGAGGTGCCGGCGTATTCCGTCAGCGCCACAAAGCGCCGGGGTTTCTCCGCCTTGATTTCCAGCACCCCGCCGAACCTGAACTCGGAGGGGACGCCGGCTTTAAGAAGCACGCCGTTGATGGACGCGCTGCACACGGTGGCCAACCCCACCTTGCCTTCCGGCACCACCACCGCGCCCAGCTTCTCCCCCTCTTCCGCCGTGGCCACCAGCTCGCTGGCGCAGATGCCGGCCTTGAAAACGTCCTTCATGGCCGCCAGAGCGTGCTTGAACTTGTCTTTGGCGATGATGGAGGTGTTGATAGCCAGCTGGCCGGTGCGGCTAACGGGGTCGAAGGTGGTGAGGAAAGCCATCAGCTCCAGCTTATCGCGCACCAGCCCCAATTGCTGCGGAATGAGGGCGTCCTTGACCTCCTGGCGGCCCAACGGCGTAAGGGTACGGCCGTCCCGCCCGCCGGGCTCGGTGAAGCCGCGCTCATCGGCGATTTTCAAATGATACCTGACACCGCGCTCGCTGAGGAAAACGCCTTCCTTGGCCAGGCGGCGGGCGATAGTTATCGAACCCAGCGGGTCGGAGGACTCGCTTAAAACTTTGAGGATGGCGATTAGTTTGTTTTCCGCGTCTGCGCCTACAGGCTGGTCCATAGCTGCTCCAGGTTACTTTTTGGTTATTATACCACTTATCAGTAAACAGTTGACAGTAAACAGTAAAAAGTTTGGAGAAAGGGGGAAAGACCAGCTTTAAGCCAGGATTCATGGTTTGCACGGTTATCCTCTCCCTTTGAAAAAGGGAGAGTTAGAGAGGGATTATCCCAATCTCACCGCTTTTTCCCCCGCCGGATTCCCGCCTGTGCGTTCTGCAGGCTCTCCTTCGACAAGTCCCGATTCCCTATGGTCATGCGGGACACCGGATGAGGTACGAATCGGTGCGGGATGGCGACAAAGTCGCTCACTCAGGATGAGCGGTTCAGAAGGAAAGGGTGAGAGGGAATGACGGATTGGCTTAGTCTTTCCTGAAGCGGTTGGTGATGGGGAGGCGGCGGTCCCGGCCGAAAGCGCGGGGGGTGATTTTCACGCCGGGCGGGGCCTGGCGGCGCTTGTATTCGCTGGTGTCAACCAGGCGGGCGGTAAGGCGGACGGCTTTTTCCGCGGCGCCGTCGGTCACAATCTGCTCGATGCTCTTGTCTTCCTCCACGTAAGCGGTCAGGATGGGGTCGAGGACGTCATAGGGCGGCAGGGAGTCCGTATCTTTCTGCTCCGGCCGCAGCTCGGCTGAGGGGGGTTTATTGATAACCGTATCCGGGATAATATCAAAACCAGCCTGCTTGTTGCGGTGCGTGACGAGCTGGTAGACCATCGTCTTGGGCACGTCCTTGATTACGGCGAATCCCCCCGCCATGTCCCCGTAAAGCGTGGAGTAGCCGGTGGCCATTTCACTCTTGTTGCCGGTGGTCAGCACCAGCCAGCCGAACTTGTTGGAAAGCCCCATCAGAAGGTCGCCGCGGATGCGCGCCTGCAAATTCTCTTCCGCGATGCCGGGCTCCGTCCCCTTGAACGGCTCGGCCAGGGTGCCCAGGAAAGCCTTGAACACATCCTCGATGGGGATGGTGAGCAGCTTGATGCCCAGGTTTTTAGCCAGCAGGGCGGCGTCTGAAAGAGAGCCGGCGGAGGAAAAGCGGGAGGGCATGGCCACGCCGATGACGTTGGACTTGTCCAGGGCGTCCGCGGCGATGGCGGCCACCAGGCTGGAGTCCACGCCGCCGGAAAGGCCGATGCACACCTTCTTGAAGCCGTTTTTGTGGATGTAATCATGCGTGCCGAGCACCAGCGCCTCGTATATCTCCGCGGGAAGGTCGGTAGTCTCCACGGTGCGGGGGGATAAGGGGGGCTTTACCGCGCTCAGGGGCGCGGCGCAGACCTGGATAATTTCATCCGGCTGCCAGCCCTGCTCCTGGCGGTGCAGATAGCCCTGCCGCCAGCGGGGGTCGTGGAGGCGGGTGCGGAACACGTTTTCGATATCGAGGTCGGCCAGGATAAGGTCCTCTTTAAACTGTTTGCCGCGGGCGATCAAGTGGCCCTTTTCGTCCAGGATGAGGCTGTTGCCGTCGAAGACCAGCTCGTCCTGGCCGCCGACCAGGTTATTGAAAGCGAAAATAGCCACGTTGTCCGCGGCGCGGGTGGCAATCATGCGTTCCCGGAAGCCGCTTTTGCCGAAGTGGTAAGGCGAGGCGCTGATATTGAGAATCACCTCGGCGCCGGAGTAGGCCTGCGCGGTGGCCGGGCCGGACTCGTACCAGATGTCCTCGCAGATATTGATGCCGATGTTGATGCCGGCGATATTATAGACCGGGGTCTCGTTGCCGGCGCGGAAGTAGCGGTTTTCATCGAAGACGCCGTAGTTGGGCAGGAACATCTTGTGGTAGGTGCCGATATGCTTGCCGTCATGGATGATGGCGGCGGCGTTATAGATATCCTGGTTGGCATCCACGAAGCCGACCACCAGGGTGATGCCGCCGGAGGCTTCGATAACCTTTTCCAGGGCGCGGAGGTTTTCCGCGATGAACTGGGGCTTGAAGAGGAGGTCTTCGGGCGGGTAGCCACAGACGGCGAGTTCCGGGAAGGTCAGGACATCCACGCCCGAAGATTTAGCTTCCTCTATTGTCTTGATGATTTTCCGCTGGTTGCCGGCAAAATCCCCCACCGTGGCGTTTATCTGCGCCATGCCGAGGCGAAGGCGTCTTGTGCCGGGCCAGCTGGTCATCTGTATTATAGCCTCCAGTTACATTATGGGCATGTATTTCTTAAGCTCGTATTCGGTAACCTGGGTGCGGTATTCGTCCCACTCTTTCTTCTTGTTCTCGATGAAAGATTTGAAGACGTGCTCGCCCAGGGCTTCGCGCACCAGCGTGCTGTTTTCCGTAAGCTGGATGGCTTCCGCCAGGCTGCCGGGCAGCATGCCGATGTTGCGTTCTTTGCGCTCTTCCGCGCTCATCTCGTACACGTTTTCCTCGATAGGCGCCGGCGGGGTCATGTTGTTCTTGATGCCGTCCAGGCCGGCGGCCAGCATCACGCTGAAGCACAGATAGGGGTTGCAGGCCGGGTCCGGCGACCTGAACTCGATGCGGGTGGCTTTTTCACGGCCGGGGCGGTATTCCGGCACGCGCACCAGGTCCGACCGGTTGCGGCGCGCCCAGGATAGATAGACGGGGGCTTCATAGCCCGGCACCAGCCGCTTGTAGGAGTTGACCCACTGGTTGCAGAGGGCGGTGATTTCCGGGCCGTACTTGAGCAGCCCGGCGATGTAGCTCCGCGCTTCTTTGGAAAGGTGATAGGAGTCCTTGGTATCGAAGAATGAATTGCGTTCGCCCCTGAACAGGGACTGGTGGACGTGCATGCCGCTGCCGTTGATGCCGAATACCGGCTTGGGCATGAAGGTGGCGTAAACGCCGTTTTTCAGGGCTACCTCTTTGACCACCAGGCGGTAGGTCATGACGCTGTCCGCCATGGTGAGAGCGTCCGTGTAGCGCATATCTATTTCGTGCTGGCTATCGGCTACCTCATGGTGGGAGTACTCCACGCCGATGCCCATTTTTTCCAGCTGGATAACGGTATCCCGCCGCAGCTCGATGGCGGCGTCATGGGTGGTAAGGTCGAAATAGCCGCCCTGGTCG
The DNA here is from genome assembly GCA_041652735.1 of Dehalococcoidales bacterium. Lineage (NCBI taxonomy): Bacteria > Bacillati > Chloroflexota > Dehalococcoidia > Dehalococcoidales > Dehalococcoidales bacterium. Next base: position 14,183 of record JBAZGT010000005.1, read on the forward strand.
AGAAACTCGGTGCCGTTGCCGTTCTTGAAATAAAAGTATTCCAGCTCCGGCCCTACATAGAAGGTGTAGCCCAGGTCGGCGGCTTTCTTCAGGTTCTTCTTCAGCACGAAGCGGGGGTCGCCTTCAAAGGGCTCGCCGCCCGGCTTCAAAACATCGCAGAACATGCGGGCGGTGGCGCGGTGCTCCGGCGGGTTCCAGGGCAGCAGCTGCCAGGTATCGGCGTCGGGCATGGCGACCATGTCGCTCTCGTCGATGCGGGCGAATCCTTCAATGGAAGAGCCGTCGAAACCCATGCCTTCTTCCATCGCGCCTTCCAGCTCTTCTACGGTGATGGCGAAGCTCTTGAGAATGCCGAGAATATCCGTAAACCACAGCCAGATAAACTTGACATCGTGTTCCTTGGCCATCTTCAGGATGTATGCCGTAGCCTCTTCTTTACTTCTTTTTGCCATTAATGCCTCCTCTTATACTGTTATTTTAGACTTTATTTGCTGTTTTGTCACCAGCGGTGACGTGGTTTCTATTATTTACCGGGCGGCAGATGGATGATTATATGGCTGCCTCGTTCCGGTCCCCGGTGCGCACGCGCACCACCGTTTCCACCGGCAGGACGAATATCTTGCCGTCCCCGGTCTCCCCGGTGCGGGCCGCCCGGACGATGGCGTCTATCGCCACCGATACATCCTCGTCCAGCACCACCAGCTCTATCTTGAGCTTGGGCAGCAGGTCCACGCGGTACTCGCCCACGCGCCACTGTAAAGGAATCCCTTTCTGCTTGCCGCGGCCGCTGACCTCGGAGACGGTCATGCCGAAGTAGCTGTTCTTTTCCAGGGCTTTTTTCACCGCATCCAGTTTTTCTTCACGGATAATCGCTTCTATTTTTTTCATTTCAGAAAGCCTCCGTAAGCTCTTTCACCGTGTTGTGAGATGTCCAGGCCGACCGTTTCCTCGGATTGATTGACGCGCAGCCCCATCACCTTGTCCACGATTTTGCCCAGGACCAGAGTGCCGACGAACGCATAGCCGCCGACCGTTACCACCCCCACCAGCTGTTTGACGAACTGCATGGCGTTGCCCAGGAACAGCCCGTCCGCCCCCGCGGAGTTGACCGAGGCGGTGGCGAACAGCCCGGTGGCTAAAGCCCCCCAGATGCCGCCCAGCCCGTGGCAGGCGAAAACGTCCAGCGAATCGTCCATGCCGCGCTTTATCTTGAGGAAGACCATGCCGTAATAGGAGATGACCGCGGCAATCCCCCCGATAGCGATGCCCGCGATGGGTGTCACGAAGCCGGCGGCGGGGGTTATCGCCACCAGCCCCACTACAGCGCCGGTAACTGTGCCCAGCACCGTGGGGCGCTTATGTATCCAGCTGATAATCATCCAGACAAAGGCGGCCGCCGCGGCGGCGATATTGGTGGTCACGAAGGCGCTGGAAGCCAGCCCTCCGGACGTCAGGGCGCTGCCGGCGTTAAAGCCGAACCACCCGAACCATAACAGCCCCGCCCCCAGCACCACCATGGGTATGTTGTTGGGCTCCATGGGGTCCTGCGGGAAACCGCGCCGCCGTCCCAGCAGCAGCACCAGGGCCAGAGCGGAAACACCGGCGTTGATGTGCACCACCGTGCCTCCGGCGAAGTCCAGCACGCCGAGTTTGGCCAGCCAGCCGCCGCTGCCCCATACCCAGTGGGCGGTGGGCAGGTAGATGATGGTCAGCCACAGCGTGCCGAAAACCAGCAGCGAGCTGAATTTAATTCTTTCCACGACCGACCCGGTGAACAGGGCGACCGTGATGATGGCGAACATGGCCTGGAATATCATGAAGGCCAGGTGCGGGACGGTGGTGGCATACAGGGTCGAGGGCTCCTGCCCGACGTTATTCAGGCCGAGGAAGTTGAACCCCCCGATGATGCCGGCATGGTCGGTGCCGAAAGCCAGGCTGTAGCCGTAAAGTACCCAGAGCAAAGTCACCAGCCCCAGGCAGACAAAGCTCATCATTATGGTGGAGAGAACGTTTTTACGGCGCACCATACCGCCGTAGAACAGGGCCAGGCCGGGTGTCATCAGCATGACCAGCGCCGAGGACATTAAAAGCCAGGCAGTGTCGCCGCTGTTGATGGGCATTATTTCTTTACCTCCCGACTATCTTGATGCTAACAGTTTAGCCGGGAAATGTTACCTCCGAATTACAAGTATGTTACATTCAGGTTACGGCAAGGTCATTTGAGATGATTTTACCATTCTCGTATATATTAACGGCGCTATGTTACGAACATATTACATAAGGGGAAAAAGGGTGAGTTATTAGTCTTTAGTTACCGGCTATCAGTGGGAAAAGGGATTATGGCCGGCTGTTGAAAAATACCCCCTAAAGCGCTTTCGCCGCTTTCTCAATGCGTCGCATAAAAGTTGTCATTCCAGCACATTCACTTCGTTCAGTGTAAACTCCGGCTGGAATCCAGGGGTGGCGTGGAGTGGTTGAAACTACCCCCCTATAACGCATTGGCGGCTTTCTCAATACGGCCCAGCGCCTCGGTTAAAATGGCGCGCGGGCAGGCGATATTCATGCGCTGGAAGCCCGAACCCCCCGCCCCGAACATGACGCCGTCGTCCAGTCCCACTCTGGCCTGCTCTTTCATGAACCTGTCCAGGGAAGCGTCGTCCAGCCCCAGGGCGCGGCAGTCCAGCCAGAGCAGGTAGGTGCCCTGCGGCTTTACGGGGACGATTTTGGGGATTTTATCCTTGAAGTAGGCCAGGGTGAAATCCAGGTTGGCCTGGAGGTAGTCCAATAGCTGCGCCAGCCACTCGTCCCCGTGGCGGTAGGCGGCTTCCATGGCCGTCAGGCCGAAGAGGTTGGGGCTGTGCGCCATGCCGGAAGCGGCCTCGCTGAAGGCGGTGCGCAGCTTTTTATTGGGGATGATGATGGAAGACGCGCCCAGGCCGGCCAGGTTGAAGGTCTTGCTGGGCGCCATGCAGACGATGCTGTTCTGCGCGAACTCTTTGGACAGGGAGGCGAATGGCGTATGCGTGTAGCCCTTGAACAGCAGCTCGCAGTGAATCTCGTCGGAGATGACGGTGGCCCCGTGCCCGGTGACGATTTCCCCCAGCCTGATTAAGTCCTCTTTGCCCCACAGCCGCCCGATGGGGTTATGGGGATTACATAAAACCACCGCCCTGGCGCGACTGGCCGTGTGGCGCATGCCCTGGCCGCCGGCGAATTTTCGTTCCAGGTCGTCGAAGTCCATTTCATATTGCCCGTTGATAAACTTCAATTGGTTGGTGGCTATCTGGCAGCCGTTGCCTTTCACCGCCCCGAAAAAGGGATAGTAAACCGGCTCCTGGAGGACGATTTCATCGCCGGGGTGGGTGAGGGCTTTGACGGCGGCGTGGATGGCGGGGATAACGCCGGGGGTCAGCACAATCCAGTCCGGGTCGATGCGCCAGTTGAACTTCCGCTGCACCCGGTCTACGATAGCTTCCATCAGGCGGGGGCCGGCCATGGTATAGCCGTAAAACTCGTGGGCGGCGCGCTTTTGCAGCGCCTCGACGATAGACCGGGCGGCGGGAAAGTCCATGTCCGCCACCCACATGGGAATCACGTCATCGCTGCCGAAGAGCGTTTTCACCGCGTCCCACTTGGCGCAGTCCGTGTTTTGCCGGGAATGAACCTTATCGAAATCGTATTTCATATTAACCCTCGTTTCTTGCCGGCTTTAGTCCCGGCGGTCAGGAAGCGAACTCCAGGCTCCACCTTTTTTGCGCGTAGCGCCCGAGCCCGTAAGAGATAATTCCCAGGGCCAGCCCGGCGATGACATCCAGCACGTAATGCTGTTTGGTCAGCAGCGTGGAAGCTATAATCATTATAGCAATGATGAGGGCGATTCCCCAGTACCGCGGCTGCCACAGCCTGAAATAAAAAAAGGAGATGGTGGTATAGAAAGTGTGCCCGCTGGGGGCGGCGTTTTGGGGAAAGTCATGCCGGTACAGCAGCGCCACCGCCCGGGACAAAAAATCTCCGGACTCCACCTCCGGCCTTATCACGTACGTCGGCAAGGCCAGGTAAATAATGTAGCTGACGATGGTGGCGGTCAAGAAAGAGATAAGATACGCCTCGTACCTGCCCCTGGGGGCATAGAGTGACGCCCATACCGGAAACGCGACGAACAGCACACTGCCCGCCAGGTAGGGTATAATAGCCGGCGGAAATAAAGGAATATGCTTATCGACAGGCAGCGCCAGCGCCCGCCCGCCGCTGACGAAGCGGTTGATGACGAAATATACCGCCAATAACGCCAGGATAATTACCAGCCAGAATATGCGGCGACTTGATATTTGCATCAATTAATAATATTAACATATCGGCGGGGCGGCGACTAAAGTGTTGATTCCGTCTGTATTTGGTAGCTGTGCATACCTATCCCCCAACCCCTTTCCAGCCGGGCACATTAATTGCTTTCCGGAATCTTTTCTGGCTGGAAAGGGGAGTAATAAGGAGAGGGGGCTTTGCCCCCTCTCGAAAACTCTCCCCCTTTCAAACAATTATGAGACGGCATGAAAAACTACCTGAGTTTGAAAGGGGGACAGGGGGTATGCACCTTAAATAACAACCAAAATTTAACCGGATGCCGTTTGACGATATATCGGCAAATAACTATAATCTAGGGAAAGACCGCCGTAACCGGTAAAAAACAGGAGGGACAAATGGATCTTAAAGAGTTTTTACGCATGCAGATTGAAGGGATGGGCATGGGGCTGAAAAGGGCCACCGACGGCCTGACGCAGAAAGAAATCGAGTGGCAGCCGGCCTGCGGCTGTAACTCCATCGGCTTGATTCTTTTCCACATCGCCAAGTCAGAGGACTCCTTTATCCAGAAGACGCTGAAGGGCGGCGCGGAGCTTTACGAGAGCGGCCAGTGGTACACCAAGCTCGGGCTGGACTTAAAGGAAGCCGGCGCTCACTACACCGTGGACCAGGTCAACGCTTTCAAGGTGCCCAAGCTGGCTAAAATCCTGGCTTACCAGGCCGCCGTCCGCAAGGCCACGCTGGCCTATGTCAGCAAGATGAAAGCAGCCGACCTGGATAAGGTGATGAAAATGCCCTGGGGCGAGATGCCCGCCGCCATGATTCTTTCCCTGGTCATCAGCCACGCGTCCCAGCACCTGGGGGAGGTCTCTTACCTGCGCGGTTTACAGCGCGGCATGGACAAGTAAGGGCTTACTTTCCGGCGCTTAAATACATCAATATTGCCCCGCAGGCGGCCACGTTGAGGCTCTCCGCCTTTTCCGGCGCCACCGGTATGCGCACGCGGCAATCGGCGGCGGCCAGCAGCTCCGGGGAAAGCCCGGCGGCCTCGTTGCCCAGCGCCAGCACCAGCTTTTCCCGGCCCGGCAGGACGTCCGGCGCGGTATCGCCTTTAAGGTCGGCGGCGGCCAGGCTATAGCCCTGCTTCTTTAGCGTTTGCGCCATTTCCCGGTATTGCGCCGTGCGCCGCAGCCAGACGGAAAGCACCGTTCCGGCGGAGGCCTGCACGCACTTGGGGGAGAGGGGGTCGGCGGAGCTTTCGGTAAGAATCACGCCGTCATAGTCCAGGGCGGCGGCGGTGCGGATTAAAGTGCCGGCGTTGCCGGGGTCCTGGATATCCTCCAGCAGCAGGATGCGGCGGCCGGGATTTTGGGGAAGGGCATCCGTATAAACATCCGCCGGCTGGCGGACGATAGCCATGATGCCCTGCGGCGTCTGCGCCGAGCTGATATAGCGGAACTGGGCGGCGCTGACCCGGCCTTGCGGGTAGGGGCGGAAATGGGGCGGGGCCTCATCCACGGACACTATTTCCAGGATAGCGTCCGGCTGCGCGGCCATTACCTGGCGGATGGCTTTGTCCCCCTCCACCGGGAACGCGCCCGCCTCCAGCCGGCCTTTTCTATCGGCCAGACCGCGGTACCATTTCAGGGATTTCAGCGGCGTTGCCATGGCTTGATAAACCGTCCCCCGCTATAAACAATACCACACCCGGGAGTCAGTCTGAAAACATGTTCCGCGGGTGTGGTTTTATGACGTTATTATCCGGCGGACCGCGCCTATTCGTCTATGGCTTTGGCCATCTGGAGCTCTTTGATCAGGTCCTCGATGGTGATGGCCGCGGTGGTCAGCGGCTGCATGGTGCCGCGGGAGCCCAGTGAAGAGGCCACCCTGGCGACCACGGTGTTGTTCGGCGCTTCCAGGATATTGACGAAGTCGTATTCGCCCAGCAGCGCGTACTGGGTGATTATCCTGGCGCCCATGTCCTCGACCTCTTTGTTGACTTCCCAGAGTCGGCCGGGATTGCGCATCAGGGTCTTTCTTCCGGAATCCGTTAGCTTGGTAAGCATCATGTAATACGGCATTTCATTCTCCCTTTATACCCCGCTTACGCCGCGGCGTATAGATGAGACTATCTTACAACAACGATGATTAGCTGTCAATAACGCGTATTTTGAATATTTTGGGGGGATTTTTGCCTCACCGCCCCGGATTCCCCCCCGCGGTCAGCGGAGAGGCCGTATTGCTTTTAGAAAATAGTGGAAAACCGGCAGGCGTCCGCCGCCCGGCTATTTCCAGCCGGTGAGATGATAGACCACCACGCTCTCCGCCTTGCCCTTGAAAGCCTGCGGCTCCAGCGGCGTGGCCTCGATATGGTCTTTAATCTGGCGGTAGGTCTCCGGGCCGAGCCATACCTCGGTGCCGGGGGTGGCGGAGCAAATGCGGGAGGCCAGGTTGACGGCGTCGCCGATTACCGTGTATTCGGTGCGGCCCGATGAGCCCACGTTGCCGGCCAGCACGTCCCCGGTATTGATGCCGATGCCGAACTGCACCCGCGGCAGGGAAGCGTCTTTGGCCTGCATCTCGCTGATAGCCTGCTGGGCTTCCCAGGCCGCCTTGGCCGCCAGCCGCGCGTGTTCCGCCTGGGCCTGGGGGGCGTTCCATACCGCCATGATATTGTCCCCGGCGAACTTGTTGACCATGCCGCTGTTGGCCAGCACTTTATCTATCATCACGGAGAGATAGGTATTCAGCATGTGCACGATTTCTTCCGGGGACATCTGCTCGCTCATCTTGGTGAAGCCGCGGATATCAGCGAAGAGAATGGTCGTTTGCCGGCGCTCGCCGCCCAGCTGCAAAGTGCCGCTGTCCGCCAGGTTGAGAATCTGGTCGGCCACCTGCGGCGAGACGTACCTGCCGAACAAATCTTTGACGAAGCGCTTGTCCGACTGCGCGTAGATAATCATGGCGATAATGCTGGTGATGTACACGAAAATCAGCATTATCGGCGGATAAAGCAGGTTGAGTATATGGCCGCGGTCGAAGGCGAAAAAGCTGATGACCAGGTAGCCGATAAACAGCCCCGCGGTCAAAAGCCCGCCCCACTTTAGCTTGATGAAGGGCAGCGCCAGCGCGGTGATGACCAGCAGCAGGAGCATAATCCAGAGCGTGGTCAAATTACCGGCCTCGGTCAGGAACAGGCTGCGCAGGATGGTGTCCATGGTGGCGGCGTGGATGTAAACGCCGGGGACTTTAACGGCGGAGGTGGGTATTCCCCAGGCGTCCACGTCCCCGGTGGCGGTCATGCCGATGACCACGATCTTGTTATTGACCACCTGCGGGTCGAAGCTGCCGCTGATAACGTCGCCGTAGGAAAGGTAGGGGCGGTCCTCGCCCTCGGCGGAAAAGTTGATGCGGAGCTGGTATTTTTCATCCACCGGCACATCGCGCGCCAGCAGGTGCAAAGCGCCGTTCTCCCGTACGTACTCCTCCGGGAAAGGCATATTGAACAGGGTATGCAGCATGGCCAGGCTGAAGGAGGGGAAAACGTTTCCGGACTCGTCCCGGGCTATCAGCGGCAGGCGCCGCACCTTGCCGTCCCGGTCCGGGATGATATTGGCGTGGCCGGTAGCCGCGATGACATTCCAGAAAGCCGGCACCGGCGCCAGGAAATAATCGTAGGTGATGGTGCTGTCGATAAGCGGCACGGCCCTGGAGCCGACCACCGGCAGCACGACGTTGCCGGCGTTGGCGATGGCGGCGGCCAGCTGTGTGTCATGGGCCGAGGCATCCACGAAAAGGACATCGTACCCGATTACCTTGGCCCCGGCGGCGCTCAGATTATTTATGGCCTGGGCGTGCAGGTCCCGGGACCAGTCCGACCACTTGCCGTAGGTCTGCAAAGTGGCGTCATCTATGCCGATGACCACGATATTGGGGGAGGGAGCTTCAGCGGTAAAGAGCTGGTCCGTCAGCCACAGCTGTACGCTGGCAAACGGCTGCACGAAGGTGGTAAAAAGGATAAAGACCAGGCCGACGGCCAGGAGCGCCGCTATATGAGAGCGCCATTTGCTCTGCCGCCGGTTGACCGTTTTTTTACTGGTTCCAGTTTTGGCTGACATTAAGCGCCGACTTCCTGTTCAGGCTAAGAGTAATGGGTTACCGTAAAGGTAAGTTCCAGCGTTACGGAGTGGCCCAGGCTGTCCGTCACCTCTATAGTAAATGTGTACGGCCCTTCCAGGTCTGGCGTACCTGAGATGATATTGTCTACCAGTTCAAGGCCGCTGGGAAGTTCACCGCTGCTTATTTGCCAGGTATACGGACCGGTGCCGCCCAAAGCCGTTAATGTCAGTGAATATGGGTCCCCAACGTTGGGCTGACTGTATTCGCCCAGGCTGATGGCCATCACGACCACGCTGGCTACATCCGTGGCGGTGGCGTGCCCCTCGCCGTACATGATGTTGCCGCTGGCCTGGGCGGAGTTGCTCAAAGTGCCGATGTCCCCCTCCGTGGCGGTATGGACGGAGGTGAACTCCCAGGTTTCGTTAAAGTCCAGGATGCCGTCGCTGTCCAGGTCGCCGCTATGGTAAACGGCCGCGCCGGTGACGTTGTCCGTCACGGTGATTTCGTTCAAAAGGTTGGTGCCGGTATTGGTGACCAGGTAGGTATAGGTGATGTTATCGCCAACGTAGGCGACGGCGGCGGATGGCGTCTTGACGATGGCGATGTCAGGCTCGAAACCGGAGGCGTTGCCGGAAGGCCATTCTATCATGGCGGCGTTCCAGGTATCATCTTCATTTTCCAGCAGGTGGGTGCCTTCCCATACCTTGACCCCGTTTATCCAGATTTTCACCGTGGCGTTGGTGGGGACATCCCCGCTGAAATAATAGACATCGAAATAGTAGATGCCTTCATAAGAGGGCTGGAGCAGGGTGATGTTCTCCGGGCCGTAGCCGGAGGTTACATCCGTGTCCAGGGACGGGTTATCCGTGGTAACACCCTCGGCTCCCCAGTCCGGGTTGGGATTACCGAAGTAGCAATCGCCGGTACTTTGCCATTCCGCGCCGGGGCGGAGGAAATGAGAGTCCAGGTCCGTATTGTCGGTATCCCAGGTCAATTCCACCCAGATGCCGTAAATGGGAATATCGGCGTTGACGGTGATGGTATCGCTGGCTATATCCTGGCCGTCGGTAGCGGAAACGATGATAACGTTCACGCCGTTGGAGATATTTTCATTCAGGTTGAAACCACCGCCGTTAAAGGCTATGGCGTGGGTCTCCCCGTTGATGCTGATGTTGCCGCTGACAGCGGTGTTACCGATCAGGCCCTGTATATTAATCGTCCTGGTGGAGACGGCGGCCCCGTCCGCCGGGGTGGTGATTATCACGTAAAGACCGGAAAGTATAACCACCTGGGCGTGGTCCGTGCTGATGATGCTGAATTCATAGGAAGGAATATTCGCGGAAAAGGTAGCGCTGTTGACCAGCGGTGTTGCGTCACCCTCGCCGACTACATGGGCGGCGGTGAAAGTCCAGGTTTCGCCCGGGTCCAAAAGAGAGTTGGCGTTGGCGTCACCTCCCGCGTAGACTGGCGTGTCGGCGATGTTATCCGTCACCCGGACGTTAGCCAGGACCAGATCCCCGGTATTGGTGATGAAGTAGGTATAGGTGATTGTCTCGCCCATGGCCGCCTGCGCGCGGTCGGGGTTTACCCCGGTGGTCACGCTGGCTTTATATACCGGCGCGGGCGGGGTGGTGGTGGGCGGCGTTTCTATAGGCTCCGGCTGGCCGGGTTCCTGTCCGGGGACGATGGTAACTTGATAGCCTTCCGGAATGATTACCTCTTTACCCTGGGCGTAGACCCGGATATCGCCGTGCTGGTTGCCGACGATGGTGGTGCCGTCACTCATCACGGTGACCGTCATGGTGCTGCCGCGCACGGCGGCTACGGCGGACTGGGTTTCTATCTCGTAGGTGGAGGCGGAGTCGGTCAGTTTATTGACCCGGCTCACCGTGGTGCCGATAAACTGCGTCATATGGATGGTGGTGGAGCCGGTGGCGGAGAGGCTTATGCTGTCAAAAGCAATCTCGGTGCCCGCTTCGAGCTCGATAGTGCTGCCTTCGAAGAAGGTAATCTCGGCGCTGGAGTCCGGCCCGGATTTCAGCGTGTCGCCGGGTTCCAGGGTAGTGCTTGCCTCAACCCTTACCCACGTGGTGGTGCCGGCCCGCTGGACAAAGACATCGCCGCCGGTCAGGGAAAGCACCGTTTGCGGCGTGGCGGGCTCGGGCGGGGTGGTCGCCGGCGGTGTGGTGGCTGGAGGAGTGGTGGCCGTGGGGGTGGGCGTAGGTGTCCCCGATGGCGCGGGCGTCGTTATTGACGGCGCGGGGGTGGTCGCCGACGGCGTCGGCGAAGACTCGCTTTTCGTACACCCCCCGAAGGCGATGATGCCCACCAGCAAAACGATGAGCAGCGTAGTCAAGACTTTTTTCCCGGGGAACCAGCGGCTTAGTTTCATATATTTCTCCTGTTGCGCAGCCTGAACCGGCTAAAAGTCCGGATTATGGTCCGGCGGCGGAATGGCGGGCGTTGCAACGCGCAGCCTTGCCTTTCGTCCCTGTTTCTGATATTCTTTTAGCCGAAAGTAAGTTACTCCGTTTACCAAAGTTACGCCTGAAACGGAGTAGACATTTACGCTTCAGTATAATTCCACGCAGGTGAGTTGTCAACACCGCCTGAGGCTGGGGGCGGCATCAGGGGGTGGCAAATGGACGGTTACTTTAACGGTAATGCAAAGAAAAATTTTAGCCGACCGGAAAATTTAAAGCCCCGGGGCGCGATGGATGTATAAAAAGTATATCTGGTGCGTCATCATCCTGGCGGTCATCGTCATTGTGGGCTCCGTGGGGTACTGGCTCATCAGCGGCGGCGGCTACCCTTTCTTCGACTATATCTACATGACGGTGATAACCATCACCACCATCGGCTTCGGTGAGGTGATTGACCTGGCCGGCAACACCGGCGGCCGGATATTCACCGTCTTTATCGCCCTCTCCGGCATCGGGGTGCTGGCTTATATCATCACCAATTTGACCGCCACCGTCGTGGAGGGGCAGCTGACCAAGTCATTCAGGAGGCGCAGGATGGAAAAATTCGCCGAGAAAGCCAGAGGCCATTACATCGTCTGCGGCATGGGCTGGGCCGGCCATCACATCGTCCACGAGCTGCGGGAGACCAAGCGCTCCCACATTATTATCGACGTCGACGAAAGCAAGATAGAAAAAAGCCTGGAAACCCTGTCCGGCTCGGTGTTCATCGAGGGGGATGCCACGGACAATAATATCCTGCTAAAAGCCGGCATCGAGAAAGCGGCCGGGCTGTTCGCCGTCACGCCGGATGACAACCAGAACCTGGTCATCTGTTTTTCCGCCCGGCAGCTCAACCCGGCGCTGCGCATTGTGGCGCAGTGCAATGAAATCAAGAACCAGGATAAAATGAAACAGGCCGGGGCGGATTCCATCGTGTCCCCGGGGTATATCAGCGGGATGCGCATGGCATCGGAGATGATACGGCCCACCGTGGTGGGCTTCCTGGACCGGATGATGCGGGGCCGGGATGAAGCTTTGCGGGTGGAGGAAATAGCCGTGCCCAAGTCCTTCGCCGGCAAACCGTTTTCCTCGCTCGACCTGAAAAAGTTTCCCCGCACTTTGGTGCTGGCCATTAAAAAAGGGGATGAATGGATATATAATCCCTCCCGCAACGAATGCAGCCTCGACTGCGATGACAAGATAATCGTCATGACCACGCCGGAAGAAAGAAAAGACCTGGAGGGCTGTTTTAATCATGAACCGTAAACTTTTCCCGTTGGCTGAGGCGGGTAGGGAGGGGGGCATCGCCCGCTCATGAAAGTTACACTCCTGGGAGCCCACAGCAGCGAGACCACGGCGGCCAGGTGCATGTCTATCCTGATAGACGGCAAGCTGGCCATAGACGCCGGGTCGCTGACCTCATCGCTTTCCCTGGAAGAACAGAAAAGCCTGAACACCATTTTGCTGACCCATGCCCACTTCGACCATATCATGGACATCCCGCTACTGGCTTTAAACTCTTTCCGCATGAACGCGAGAATTGATATTTACGCCCGGCCGCACGTGCGCGCCATTATCCAGGACCACCTGCTTAACGGCCATGTCTATCCCCGGTTCCAGGGGCTGCCGGCTAAAAAGCCCACCATCAGCTTCCGCAGTATCACCCCGCTGCGCCGGAGACAGATAGCCGGTTACCAGGTGCTGGCGGTGCCGGTGAACCACGTGGAGGGCACGGTGGGCTACCAGGTAACCGACGCCCGGGGCAAATGCGTGTTTTATACCGCGGATACCGGCCCGGGACTGCACGAGTGCTGGAAGCGCGTGTCCCCTCAGCTCCTGATTATCGAGACCACCATGCCCAACGGCCAGGAGGACTATGCCCGCCGCACCGGACACCTGACGCCGGACTTGCTGCTGGCCGAGCTGACGGACCTGTGGGCGGTCAAGGGCGAGCTGCCGCGTATCGTGGTGGTGCACCGCGACCCGCTGCTGGAGGACGAGGTGGTGGAAGGGCTGGCCGCCGTGGCCAAAACTTTAAAGACGGATATCACCGTAGCCGCTGAAGGTATGCAGCTGGAGCTTTAGTGCCGGCCGTTTTTCCGGCGACGTCCCCGCCGGGCCGGAGACAAGGAGGAACAAAATGTCTACAACCAACCTGCCGATTGTACTGAGAATCCTGGACAACGAGAACCGACTGGTGGAACGCGCCGACCAGAAATCGATATCGCTGCTGTCTATCCTGGGCGTGTTCATGGTCTTCTTCGTCGTCTATTACCGCATTATCCCCATCAACATCTTTACCGGGGTAATAATCACCCTCTATTTCTTTTGCGCCCTGTACGCCATTGTCAGCCTGGTCATGGCCATCAGGCCCAGGATCCGGCGGGACACCATCGATACCGAGGCGAAAGACAACGCCCTTACCTGCGACCCCGCCTTCTTTACCGGCATCTGCACCTTCCCCACCGCCGCCGCCTACAAAAATACCCTCCAGGCATTGCTCCAGGACGATGCGCAGATTGCGGATATTTACATCCGCCAGATTTTCAGCGTGGCCAAGATAAACGCCGCCAAGTACCGGCATGTTCAGCGCGGCTCTATCCTGGTGATTTCCTGCCTGGCCATTGAGCTGACCATGATTGTGTACCTGTTCCTGTACTACATGGACATAGGTAAAATGCCGCCCATAACGTAGGGGATAGGGATTAGAGATTAGAGATTAGAGATTAGAGATTAGAGATTAGGGGTGAGGGGATAGGGGGAGAGGTTAGGCGTTCTTGATAAAACGGTAGCCGATGTTGCGCACCGTCTCTATGTAAGTGTGGTTGCCGTCCTCTATTTTGCCGCGGAGCCGCCGTACGTGGACATCCACCGTCCGGTCCCCGCCGAAGTAGTCATACCCCCAGATTTTATCCAGTAGCACCTGGCGGGTATAGACCCGTCCCTTGCTGGCGGCCATCAGTTTCAGCAGCTCGTACTCTTTAAAGGTCAGCTCCACCTTGCCGCCGTTGACCGTGACCTCACAGGTCACCATGTCTATGGTCAGACCGTCGCACCTTATCTCATCGGGGTTGACGCTGTCCCCGGAGCGGTGCAGCAGGCGGTTCACCCTCAAGACCAGCTCCGACTCTTTATAAGCGCCGACGATGAAGTCGTCTATCTCCGGGTGGTCGTCGAGCACGGTCAGTGCCTGTTCCGGCACCAGGGCGATGAGGGGCAGGTCCGGCCGTTTCTTCAGGCGGGAGATGAGCTTCCACTCCCGGGCATCGTCGCGGCCGCTGAGCTCCAGGATAACCAACTCCGGCGCCTGGCGGGAAAATTCGGCGGCGGCGTTATCGTAAGACACGGCGGCACAGGCGAATCCGCTCCGCGCCAGGGGCGCCTGGATGGAGAGCGCCGTTTTAGCTTCCGCGGTTACTATCAGCAAACTGGTCATCGTACCTTTTCCGGCGGGTAGCGCCGGGGCTGATGATTCACGGCTGGCAACGGTTTGCGTTAACATTATACACCCAACCCCGCCTAATAGGCATAAAGTCGGCCGTAAGGCCGGAGCCACTTGGGATACAGCTTGATGAACTTGCGGCCGAGTATTTCCGCGGCATCGTAGCCGAAGAACGCCGCGAAGGCCGTGACGTGCTCTTTCAGGACGACCATGTCTTTTTCATCGAGCCCGGCGGTGCCTACCTCTTTACCCAGTTGGAATGGGGCGACGTTGCCCTGGATGTATATGACGCCGCCGTGCATGCCCGTGCCGATGTACTTGGCGCAGTGGTTGCGGCTTTCGCCCAGGGTCAGGCCCAGCATAATCAGCACGCCGCCGGCCATATATTCGCCGACAAAGTCCTGCGCCGTCCCGCCGATGACGAGAACCGGCTTCTTTTCCTTATATTCCTTCATGTGGATGCCGGCGCGGTAGCCCACGTCCCCGCGGATATAGATTTTGCCGCCCCGCGCGGAAAGCCCCACCGTATCACCGGCGCGGCCGTGGACCACTATCTGCCCCTCGTTCATGGTGTGGCCGCAGCCGTCCTGCGCGTTGCCGTGGACGGTGATGCGCGGCCCGTTCATGAAAGCGCCCAGGTCGTTGCCGGGGGTGCCGTGTATCTCCAGTTCCACCGGCTGGTTCAGGTCGGTGCCCAGGTAGCGCTGGCCGTGAACGTTACGCAGCTCTATTTTCCCGGCCCCGGCCGCCACCAGCTCCCGCAGGCGGGTATTGAGGTCCCGGTAGTAAACGCCGGCGGTATCGATAGTGGTTACGGATTCTTTAATCATAGTCGTCGTCATATCAGTTACCTGCCATTCTTATGCCCAGTATATTCAGCTCGGTATCGGACAGGCCGATGCCGCGCAGGTGCAAACGGTTGCCGCGCAGACTTTCCAGGGCGTTGACGCCCAGCCCGCCGAGTATATCTTTCAGCTCGATGCTCCAGCCGCGGAGCAGGTTGGCCGCCCGCCGCGCCCCTATTTCCGGGTTGATACGCTTGGTCAGGCGGAGGTCCGTGGTGCAGATGCCCCAGGCGCACTTGCCGGTATGGCACTGCTGGCAGACGTGGCAGCCCAGTGAGATTAATGCCGCCGTGCCGATGTTGACCGCGTCCGCCCCCAGGGCGATGGCCTTGGCGATATCGCCGCTGTTGCGGAAGCCGCCGGAAACGACGATGGACGCCAGGTGCCGGATGCCTTCCTGCCGCAAGCGACTATCGATGGAGGCCAGCGCCAGCTCGATGGGGATGCCCACGTTATCGCGGATGACCTTGGGCGCCGCCCCGGTCGCCCCCCGCAGCCCGTCGATAACCACGATGTCCGCCCCGCCCCGCACGATGCCGCTGGCGATGGCGGCGGCGTTGTGGACGGCGGCTATTTTCACGGCTATGGGCTTGGTATAGTTGGTCGCCTCTTTCAGGGCGTAAATCAGCTGTGACAGGTCTTCGATGGAGTAGATATCATGGTGGGGGAAGGGCGAAAGCGCATCGGTGCCTTCCGGAATCATGCGGGTAAGCGAGACCTCGGCGCTGACTTTCTCGCCGGGGAGGTGTCCGCCGATGCCGGGCTTGGCGCCCTGCCCGATTTTAATTTCCACGATACGCCCGGCGTTAAGGTATTCCGAATGTACGCCGAAGCGCCCGGACGCCACCTGGACGATGGCGTTCTGCCCGTACTTGATAAGGCTGGGGTGCAGGCCGCCCTCGCCGGTGTTCCAGAGGGTGCCGGTTTCCGTGGCCGCCCGCGCCAGGGACTCCTGGGCATTCAGGCTGATGGAGCCATAGGACATGGCGGAGAACATGACGGGCATTTCCAGCCGGACCTGCGGCGGAATTTTGGTCTTCAGTTTGCCGCTGGCGTCCACCTCGACGCGCTCCGGCTTGCGGCCCAGATAGGTGGTCAGTTCCATCGGCTCGCGGAGCGGGTCGATGGACGGGTTGGTCACCTGGCTGGCGTTGAGCACTAAATGGTCCCAGTAAATGCGCTGCCCTTTGTCATCGCCCATGCCGGTAAGCAGCACGCCGCCGGTCTCCGCCTGCTTGGTGATGTCCTCGATGATATCCGGCCGCCAGTTATAGTTGCCGCGGTAGTCCAGCGGGTTGTAGGTCACTCTTAAAGCGTTGGTGGGGCAGAACACCTCGCAGCGGTGGCAGCCCACGCAGTTTTCTTCCTTGCTCTTGATTTTGTCCTCTTCGGCATCGTAATAGTTGGCGCCGAAGCTGCACTGGTTGACGCAGACCTGGCAGCGGATGCAGCGTTCGTCGTCACGGTGTATTAAAAATTTGGATGTTAGTAAAGTTTTCATTTCAGTTTCCTCTTAAGTTTCCTCTCCCCTCCGCGGGAGAGGATTAAGGCGAGGGGGTACCCGAATCCCTCTCGCCTCTCCCTTTATTAAAGGGAGACGATATCATTTTCCCGGTACTATGTTCCTTATTTAACCTTTACTATTGTCCCTCTTTGAAAAAGAGGGATTAAGGGAGATTTTTTAACGCTTTCCCCCTCTCCTCCCCGGGATTCTTCGCTTCGCTCAGCATGAAAATCCAGGCAAATCCCTTCAAACTAATAGTCCTTACCGCGCCGCCGCTTTCTCTTTAGCTTTGGTCATGGGCCGGGCCGCCGACTTCAGCCGCGCGATGACCGGCTCCCCGCCCACCGGGCTCCAGACGTTGTCCAGCTCCGGGCTGACCAGGCGGATGGCGGATTCCTCGGAAGAGAGATAGACCATATCGCCCTTTTCCCCCACCACCATGGGCCGCAGCCGGATGCGGTCGGTCAGGCCGATCATCTCCCCGCTGTGGGCGATGATAATGGCGAAGGGCCCGTTCAGCAGCAGGCTGCCGTAAGTCAGCCGCAGCGCGCTGTCGAGCTCCCGCTCGGCCTCCGGCATCCGCCCGATGTCGTCCCAGAAGGGCGCCGCCAGCACTTTAACGGCTATTTCCAGCGGCAGGTTATGCTTGCGCATCAGCAGGTCCACCGCGTAGGCTATTACCTCCGTGTCCGTCTGCATGGTGCACTGGTAGCCGAACTGCTCCAGGTAGCGGCGGTTGATGCCGTAAGAGGAGATTTCCCCGTTATGCACCACCGTCCAGTCCAGGATGGAGAAGGGGTGCGCGCCGCCCCACCACGCCGCCGTATTGGTGGGGAACCGCCCGTGGGAAGTCCACAGGTAGCCTTTATATTCCTCCAGGCGGAAGTATTCCGCTATTTCCTCCGGGAAGCCCACCCCCTTGAAAACGGCCATGTTCTTGCCGCTGGAGAATACGAAGCTGTCATTGGCGCTGGTGTTTATCTGCATCACCTTGGACACCACGTAATCGTCCGCGGAAAGCTTTTCCGTCAGGGTGTCCGGGACATCCACGTAATAGCGGTAGACCAGCGGCGGGTTCTTGATGGCCGCCGTGGCGCGGGTGGGCACCTCTTCCTGGTAGGCTACCGTAAAATTGTCCCGCAAAAACGCCTCGGTGTCCTGCTTGTCCCGTCCGCTCAAATACATCAGGTGCAGCGCGTACTTGTCCGCGTGCTCCGGGTACAGGCCGTAAACGGCGAAGCCGCCGCCCAGCCCGTTGCCGCGGTCGTGCATGTTGGCGATAGCCCGGATAACGCCCTCCCCGGAAAAGCGCCGGCCGGACTTGTCCATCGCGCCGAATATGGAGCAGGCGTCGATTACTTTATCGTCGCCGAAGGTGTTATTAATGCGCAGGAAGTTTTTCATGGGAAATCCTTTCCGGGAAATACTAGTGTCCGGTGACGGCTGCCGCCGGCTTTTCCGCCGCGGCGGGCCTGGCCAGCTTGGAGCGCCATAGCGACTCCGGCAGGGAAGCCAGGCCGAAATCATCGGCCACGAGGGCTTGCTTGAAGGCGGAAACGTCCGCGCCGTCTTTCATCAGGTTATAGACAATCCCGGACTTCTCGATATCCCCGGCGTAAATAAGCCCCGCCAGTTTGCCGTTTTTCAGTATTACCTTGCGGTAAATGCCGTCCCGCCGGTTTATCAGCGTTTCATAAGAGTTGTCCGGGGAAACGACCAGCCCGGCCGATACCACGTTAACGCCGAAGTATTTCAAAGCGTTCATGGCGGTGCCGCCTTTATATTCGGTGGGCTGCCCGGCCATGTTGAGCCCGGCCACCCGTCCCCCCTCGTAGGCGTTGGGCCAGATGGGGGTGAGGCGGTTGTTGCCGGTAACGAAGTCGAAAGCCTCGGCCACATCGCCGCAGGCGTAAATATCCTTTTCCGAAGTCTCCATGTGGCGGTCGACGGTGATGCCCCGGCCGGTCTTGATGCCGGTCCCGGTCACCAGGTCCAGGCGCGGCCGCACGCCGATGGCCGCGATTACCATCTCGCAGTGTATCAGCCGCCCGTCGTCCAGGGTCACGCCGCTGACCTCGCCGCGCAGGTTGCTGTTAATCCTGGTCACGGTATGCCCGGTGATGATGGTCACGCCGGCCAGCAGCAGCGCCGTGGTTTCCATGGCGGAGGCCTCTTCATCCAGGATGGTGTTCAGGATGCGGTCTTTCATCTCCACGATAACCACGTCCATGCCCCGCTTCATCAGCGCTTCCGTGACGCTCACGCCGATAAGCCCCCCGCCGATGACCACCGCCTTGAGCCGCCGGTGCGGGTTGAAGGCCGCGTCTATGGCTTTGGCGTCATCGAGGCGGTTAAAGGTAAACACGTTCTTAAGGTCGATGCCTTCCGTATTGGGCACGATGGGCGTGCCGCCGGTCGCCAGCAGCAAATGCTCCCAGGTCAGCATCAGTCCGCTGGCCAGGGCGGCGGTGCGGGCGTCGGGGTTTATCTTGAGCGCTTTATCGCCCAGGATGGCCCGCGCCCCGTTCTTCTCGTAAAAATCCGGCTTGCGGTACAGCATCCGGTCGATGGGCCCGGGGTGCGCCAGGTAGTCCGAGATAAGCGGCCGGGAATAGGCGGGGTAGGGCTCATCGGAGACGATGGCGAGCGTGCCCGCCGTGTCCGCCTCGCGTATAGCTTCCGCCGCGCCGATAGCGCCGGCCGAGTTGCCGATAATCAGATACTCTAATTTTTTCACTGTCATTTGAATCACCTGAATGTGGGGATATTTTTAGATGTCCGCGTAGACCAGGGCCTCGTTGGGGCAGTTGGCCACGCAGACCGGTATTTCTTCGTCCTGGCAGAGGTCGCACTTGACCATCACCTTTTTCACGTTATCCAGCCTGGGCACGCCGAGCGGGCAGGCCAGGGCGCAGGTGCCGCAGCCGATGCAGCGCTCTTCATCCACCTCTATCAGGGAGGTTACGGGGTCGCGCGATAAAGCGCCGGTGAGGCAGGCGCGGAGGCAGGGGGCGTCCACGCAGTGCTGGCAGCGCACGGAGAGGGAGACGACGCCGCTTTCATCCACGCGGAGGCGGGGGATGGCGCGGGGGCTCTCTTTTTTGTAGGCTTTGACCAGGTCTTGGGTGCCGGCGTGCTTCTGTAGGCAGTAGACCTCGCAGAGGTGGCAGCCGATGCAGACCTTGTCCTTGATAATGACCTGTTTCATATTGCCCCCAAAAGATGCGGAATGCGGCAACCGATTACCGCATGTTAATAATATCAAATTACAAATGGTTTGTCAATACCGCCCGTATGAAATATTTATTGCGGGAGGCCGGGGTGGCGCCGTAGCGCCGGTACTACTGCCGGTTGTGAAGACGGCGGCGTTATTTACCCCGCCCCCCTTTACCGGAAAGACCCGCCGCGCCGGGAAAAATCTGTAGCGGACGGTACCCGTTAACGTTACCTGCCTTTATTAACAAAAAATTTAGGCATTTCATAGCTGTGTTTATGTTTTATTTACATCCTTGAGACTAATATTACCTTAGAACTAATCTATAGTAACGGATGTAGTAAAATTGGTGGAACGAGTCATCGTCAGGAGAATAAGGAGCAGCCGGCAGCGTTCGGCGTTCCCCGGCGCGCAGGGCAGCGGCATCAAGCTGCTGAATGAGGAAATCGCCCGGCGGTTCAACCCGGCCATGCTGGACCTGGGCGATGTCAACATGCCTTGCCAGGAAAAAGAGGCGGTAGCCGCCGTCTTCGACCTTACCGGCTTCACCAATTTCTGCAACCAGGTGGACGCCTACCTGGCTATACCCCGCTTCCTCAATAAATTCCTGGACTGGTTTTTTACCAGCATCAAGGAAGGCATGACCGAGGAAAACGACGGCACCCGCAGCACCTTCTGGATGGAGCTGCCCGTGCTCGTTAAGTTCCTGGGCGATGGGCTGCTGGTGGTCTGGGACGCCCACCATCTGACGGAAGAGCAAATATGCCGCCGGACTATGCCCGGATGTTCGTACCCAAATACGTTTCCATCAAGGGAGCGGGGGGAGGACGAGCAGGTCTGGGTAGCTAGAGATGAATTTGAACGGTTGCCGGAAAGGACCCGGCAGCATTACTGTTCAATGGAAACTGTAGCAGCGTTCGCCTAGCGCCGGTTGCCGGTAAACCGCTGGGAAAGACACAAGGAATATGAATATGGTGAATAGTCAAGAAATAACGCGCCCGGAATACAGTCCGCCCAGCTCGGTGGAGCAGGAGAACAGCAGCCGGCTGCAAATGATTTTTGAGATAAACCGGAGAGACCTCTCCCAGATGCGCGTGTCGAAGATGCTGGAGCAGGTCATCAGGATGACCCAGCGGACGCTTAACGCCGCCGCGGCTTCCATCCTGCTCTTCCGGGACAGCAGCCAGGAGCTGTACTTCGAGGCGGCTACCGGCACGGTTGGCAAAGCGCTGCGCCAGGTGAAACTCAATACCCAGTACGGCATCGCCGGGCAGGTGGCGCGCACCGGCAAGCCGCTTATCGTTAACGATGTCAGCCGCAGCACCAATTTCCACAAGATGATAGATGACACCACCGGCTTTACCACCAGGTCGCTGCTCTGCGCCCCGCTGAGTGTCAACAACAAGATACTCGGCGTCGTGGAAGTATTGAACAAGAAGGATGGGACTATTTTCGGCGAGCAGGACCTGGAAACGGTAATCTCCGTAGCCAACATGACGGCGATGGCTATAGATAATACCCGGACGCACCAGACTATGCTGGAAGCCTACAAAAACACCATCAAGGCTATGGCCGCGATGGTTGACGCCAGGGAGCTGTATGCCAAAGGGCATTCCCTGCGGGTGATGGAGTACATCGTCAAAGCGGGGGTGGTCCTCTGCCTCAACGCCGAGGAGTTGGAGCAGCTGGAATACGCCGGTATGATGCATGACATCGGCAAGATGGCGGTTGATTCCAGCATCTTGAGCAAGCCCGGGCCGCTGACGTCGGCGGAGTGGAAAATAATGCAGAATCACCCGCTGGCGGGCGCTGACTTCTGTTATGAAATCCCGTTCCTGGATAAGGTGGGGGAAATCGTGCTCTGCCACCATGAAAAATACGATGGCGCCGGTTATCCCAACGGCTTTAGCGGCGAGGATATACCCCTGGGGGCGCGCCTGCTGGCTGTCGCCGAAGCGTTCGATACCATGACCACCGACCGCTCTTACCGCCCCGCCATGCCCATAGACGAGGCCGTCAGGGAGCTGAACAGCTATGCCGGCAGCCAGTTCTGCCCCGTGGCCGTCAAGGCTTTGATTTCCGCGCTGCGCCTCAATACCTTGAAAGCGGCGCCCCGGGATTTAGCCCAGATGAAAGGTTTACCGGACCTGGGTAAACTGTAAAAAGGCCGCGGCGGAAGGGAAAAAGGGGAGAAATAATGGATATTCGCATTCTCGGCGCGCATAATAATGAGTCCACCGGCACCAGTTGCGTTACTTTCCTCGTGGACGGCACGCTGGCGGTAGAGGCCGGCGGCCTCACTTCCCGGCTCACCATGGAGGAGCAGCAAAAGCTGGACGCGGTCATCGTGACCCATCACCACCTGGACCATATCCGGGACATTCCCGGTCTGGCCCTTAACCTGTGCCGCCTGGGCTCCAGCCTGGACGTGTATACCACCCCGGAAGTCGGCGATGTTATCAAAGACCACATGCTGAACGCGGTGGTGTACCCGGATTTCCAGAATATACCGGAAAAGAAGCCTACGCTGGTCTTCCTGGAGATAGAGCCTTACGGCTTGCAGTGGATAGACGGCCACAGTATACTGCCGGTGCCGGTGCACCACTCCGGCCAGGCGGTAGGCTATCAAATCAGCGATAAACAAGGCAAGACTTTATTTTATACCGGGGATACGGGGCCGGGGCTCAATGAGTGCTGGCGGCATGTTTCCCCGCAGCTGTTGATTATAGAAGTAACTTTTACCAACGCCTGTGAGGAGATGGCCCGCCAAACGGGGCACCTCACGGCGCGTTTGCTGGAACAGGAGCTTGTCAGCTTCCGGGAGATTAAAGGATATCTGCCGGAGGTACTCGCCATCCACCTTGACGCCGTGCTCGAGTCCACCATCAGGGAAGAGCTGGCGGCGGTAGCGGCCAACCTGCAAATTCCCATTACCGTGGCGCGGGAAGAAATGCGGTTAACGGTCTAGAAGAAACGGTAGCATTACCGTTTCACGTAACCTTTTGGATTCGCCTTAAATGTTATTCTGAGTAATCCCGCCACGGAAGCATGACGAAGAATCCGGGGCAGTACAGAAAGCGGGTTCTTCGTTGTGCTTGGAATAACCTGCCCATACTTTCATTCCCCCCCGCCGGTGCTATCCCCCGTCCCCGGCGGACTAGTTCCCCCCCTCCCCCTGTTTAGGTATAAATGCTGACTCCCCTTGTGGTTTCATCCCTTGATATTTGCTATAGTAAATGAAATAATTAAAAAGGGCGTACTATAGAGCCCGTGATATTTTCCTCCCTTCTTCATCAACGCCCCCGGAACGCTGTCAGTGGGACGGGCGGCAGCTAAAGCGAGGCACCTTATGAGTACTGCTGAAACAAAAACAGCCGTAAAAGAGAATGTAAGCACCGCCGCCCGGGTGGACGAAATACTCAAGTCTTTCACCGGCGGGAAATCGGAGCTGATACCCATCCTCCAGCAGGTCCAGCAGGCGCTGGGCTATCTGCCGGAAGATGCGATGCGCCGCATCGCCGGGTTTGTCCGGGAGCCGGAATCCACGGTTTACGGCGTGGCTACCTTTTATGCCCAGTTCAAACTCGTCCCCACCGGCCGCAACGTGGTGCGGGTATGCCGCGGCACCGCCTGTCACGTTAAAGGCGGCGACCGTATTCTCAGGGAAGTCCAGCGCTATCTCGGCATCAAGCCGGGGGAAAGCACGCCGGACATGGAATACGCGCTGGAAACGGTAGCCTGTATCGGTGCCTGCGCGCTGGCGCCCACCATGACCATCAATAATGAGACCCACGGTGAGATGACCACCAGGAAAGTAGCGGAAATATTCGGCCAACGCAGCGAGGGAAAAGAGCATGAAAATAGCAAATGAGGGCAATGCCCCCGCTAAAAAATGCAAGGTGCTGGTCTGCCAGGGCACCGGCTGCACCTCGTCCAAGTCCGAGCAGATTCGCCTGGCCCTGGAGGACGGGGTCAAAAAAGCCGGGCTGTCCAACGTAGAGATTGATTTTACCGGCTGCCACGGCTTCTGCCAGCAGGGGCCGATTGTGGTGGTGGAGCCGGACGGCATCTTCTACGCCCACGTCAAGGTGGAGGACGCGGAAGAAATCGTAAATTCCCACCTGAAAAATAACCAGCTGGTGGAGCGGCTCTTCTATCACGACCCCGTGACCGATGAGCCCATCGCCAAATACCACGATATCAAATTTTACATGAAGCAGAAGCGCCTTATCCTGCGCAACTGCGGCCATATCAATCCGGAAAGAATCGACGACTATATTGCCGTGGAGGGCTACCGGGCGCTGAAAAAAGTCCTGACCGCCATGACGCCGCGCCAGGTTATCGACGAGGTGAAGAAGTCCGGGCTGCGCGGCCGGGGCGGGGCCGGCTTTTCCACCGGGCAGAAATGGGAGTATTGCGCCATCGAGCCCGGCGACCAGAAGTATATGATCTGCAACGCCGATGAAGGCGACCCCGGCGCGTTCATGGACCGCTCCACCATGGAGGGCGACCCCCATACCGTCATCGAGGGCATGACCATCGCCGCTTACGCCATCGGCGCCTCCGAGGGCTATATTTACTGTCGCGCGGAATATCCCCTGGCTATCAAGCGCCTCCTCATCGCCATCAGGCAGGCGGAGGAGCGCGGCTACCTCGGGGATAAAATAATGGGCACGGATTTCAGCTTCAAGATGCACGTCAAGGAGGGCGCCGGCGCTTTCGTCTGCGGCGAGGAGACCGCTCTGATGGCCTCCATCGAGGGCAAGCGCGGCATGCCGCGTTCCCGTCCCCCTTTCCCCGCCCAGTCAGGGCTGTGGGGCAAGCCCAGCACTATCAATAATGTTAAGACGCTGGCCACCATACCGGTCATTATCAACCGGGGCGCGGAGTGGTACGCCGCCATCGGCGTGGGCAAGAGCAAAGGCACCACCGTTTTCGCCCTTACCGGCAAGATTGCCAACTCCGGCCTGGTGGAAGTGCCGCTGGGCACCAAGCTCAGTGAAATTATCTTTGAAATCGGCGGGGGTATCCCCAGGGGCAAGCGTTTCAAGGCCGTGCAGACCGGCGGGCCTTCCGGCGGCTGCCTGCCTTCCTCTTACCTGAACTCGCCGGTGGACTATGAGACCCTGGCCACCGCCGGCTCCATTATAGGGTCGGGCGGCATGGTCGTCCTGGACGAGGACAACTGCATGGTGGACATGGCGCGCTATTTCCTGTCCTTCACCCAGCTGGAGTCCTGCGGCAAGTGCATCCAGTGCCGCTGGGGCACCAGGCAAATGCTGAATGTCCTGGAAGATATTACCAGCGGCAAGGGCCGCCCGGGGGATATAGATTTTCTCCTGGAATTAAGCAAAGCGGTCAGCGTGGGGTCGCGCTGCGGCCTGGGGCAGACCGCCCCCAACCCCGTTATCTCTACCATCCGCTATTTCCGTGACGAATATGAAGCGCATATCAAGAAGTTGCACTGCCCGGCGGCGGTCTGCAAGGGCCTGGTCAAGGCGCCGTGCAGCCATACCTGCCCCGCCGGCATAGACGTGCCGCGCTATATCAGGGCGGTGGCGGAGGGGGATGTTGACACCGGCCTGGCGGTCATCCGGGAAAGGATTCCGTTCCCTGCCGTCTGCGGCTACGTGTGCATCCACCCCTGTGAGGCCAAGTGCCGCCGCGGCCAAATCGACGAGCCTGTATCTATCAGGGCTTTAAAACGCTATATTTACGATAACGCCGCCAAGAACGGCGTCAAGCCTAAAATCGCCGCGCCGTCCGGCAAGAAGGTGGCGGTAATCGGTTCCGGCCCGGCCGGGCTGACCGCCGCTTACTATCTGGCCGGGCTCGGCGGGCACGCCGTGACCGTCTTCGAGGCTTTGCCGGAAGCGGGCGGCATGATGCGGGTGGGCATACCCCGCTACCGCCTCCCCGGCGATGTCCTGGACGCGGAAATCGACTATATTAAGCGGGCGGGGGTGGAGCTCAAGCTCAATACCAGGGTGGAGTCCATCGCCGCGCTGAAAGAGCAGGGCTATGACGCGGTGTTTATCGCCGCGGGCGCCCACGCCGGCCTGAAAATGCGCGTGCCGGGGGAGGAAGCACCGGGCGTCATGGACTGCGTTACCATGCTGCGGGACGTGACCCTGGGCAAAAAGGTGCGGGTGGGGGAAAAGGTGGCGGTTATCGGCGGGGGCAACGCCGCTATGGACGCCTCGCGCACCGCCCGGCGGCTGGGGGCCAAAGAGGTCACTATTTTCTACCGCCGTACCCGGGAAGAGATGCCGGCGGCGGACGATGAGATTGATGAAGCCCTGGAAGAGGGCATTAAAATAGAGTTCCTGACCAACCCGAGCAAGATTGTGAAAAGCAACGGCCACCTCACCATGACCTGCGTGCGCATGAAGCTGGGCGATATCGACGATAGCGGCCGGCCGCGCCCGGTGGTCATGGCAGGCAGCGAGTTCGATACTAATTTTGACACGATAATATCCGCCATCGGCCAGGCGGCGGACCTGCCGGAGGCGCTGGCGGTGGCTAAAAACAAGAACGGCACGGTTAAAGCCGACCCCGATACGCTGGCGGCGGACGCGGCAGGTGTCTTTGCCGGCGGGGACGTGGTCAGCGGGCCGGCCTCGGTTATCGAGGCGATTGCGGCCGGGCGCCAGGCCGCCGTATCTATCGATAAGTACCTGGGCGGTAAAGGCGTCATCGAGGAAAAGCTGACCGCGCCGGAGGTAACCCGGCCTTACGTGGCGGAGGAGGGCGGGGTGGAAAAGCGCGCCGCGGTGCCGCTGCGGGCCGCCGGTCAGCGCCTAAAAGACTTTAAGGCCGGCGAGCTGGGCTATACCCGTGCCCTGGCCGAGCAGGAAGCCTCGCGCTGCCTGCGCTGTGACCTGGAGGAAGATTAATATTGTCATTGCGGGCATAACCCGAAGCAATCCGCTATTTTACGTTGTCATTCCAGCGAAAGTAGCATACCCCGTATGTTAATCGGGGCTGGAATCCGGTTCTTTTGCTTGTCATTCCAGCGAAAGCTGGAATCCAGGGGAGGGGAAAAGGGGAGGAAATTGAAAAAATGATATCGTCTCCCTTGATAAAGGGAGATGAGAGAAGGATTTTGTAGTAGACTATTATCGTCTCCCTTTCGTAAAGGGCCTGCCCTGAGCGGAGCGAAAGGGGAGATAGAGTGGGTTTTTAGAAGTCCTTTCCTTCTGCGGGAGAAGGGCTTATGTGAACGGAGGAAAATATGACGATGAATACGCCGGCTGCGGCTGATACCAGACAGGCGGGCACCGTCACCATAACCATCGACGGCAAAAAGGTAGCGGTAAAGAAAGGCGCCACCGTGCTGGAAGCGGCGCGGAGCATCGACCTCTATATCCCTACCCTCTGCTATGAACCGGACCTCAAACCCTACGGCGGCTGCTGCATGTGCGTGGTGGAAATAGAGGGGATGCGCGGCCTGCCCACCTCCTGCACCACCCCGGCCACGGACGGCATGGTCGTCCATACGGAATCGGTGCTGGTCAAGCAGTCCCGCCAGATGACCATGCAGCTTATCATGGCCAACCACATCGGCGATTGCCTCACCTGCGCCAAGAACCAGAACTGCGAGCTGCAAAAGGTGGCGCGCTACGTTGGCGTCGAGCAGGCGGACTATGATAAACTGCGCCCCAGCACCCGCACCGTCCCCAAAGATGACAGCAACCCCGCTTATGTCCGGGATATGAACAAGTGCATCCTCTGCGCCCGCTGCGTGCGCGCCTGCCATGAAGTTACCGGCATCGACGCCATCGATATAGCCTACCGCGGCGACCAGGCTACCATCGCCGGGATGGGCAACAAGCCGATACTTTTGTCCCGCTGCGAGACCTGCGGCGAGTGCGTTTCCCGCTGTCCCACCGGCGCCCTGACCTACCGTGACAGCCGCATGATTACCCGGGAGGTAAAGACCACCTGCCCCTACTGCGCGGTGGGCTGCCAGGTTTACCTGGGCATCCGCGGCGATGAAATCATCAGCGTGCGGGGGGATAAGGAGGGGGCCTCCAACGAGGGCCACCTCTGCGTCAAGGGGCGCTTCGGCGTGGCGGAGTTCGTCCATTCCAAAGACCGGCTCAAAACGCCGCTGATTAAGAAGAACGGCAAGTTCGAGCCTGCCTCCTGGGATGAGGCTCTGGATTATGTAGCTAACAAACTAAAGACTTATGAACCTGACCAGGTGGGCGTGGTCTCCTCGGCGCGCAGCACCAATGAAGCGAACTACCTGATGATGAAGTTCGGCCGGGCGGTGCTGCATACCAATAACGTGGACCACTGCGCCCGCCTCTGACATGCCCCCACCGTGGCCGGTCTGGCCACTACCTTCGGTTCCGGGGCGATGACGAACAATATCGACGATTTCGGCAACGCCGGCTGCGTGCTGGCCATCGGCACCAATACCGCCGAGGCCCACCCCGTGCTGGCGATGAAAATACGCCAGACGGTGCGTAACGGCGCCAAACTCATCGTCGCCAATCCCATGGAAGTGGACTTCGTAAGGGACGCCGACCTCTGGATACGCCACAAGGTGGGCACGGACGTCGCCCTGCTCATGGGTATCTGCCGCATTATCGTTGACGAGGGATTGTACGATAAAGAATTCGTCGCCAGCCGCTGTGAGAACTTTGACGCTTTCCTGGAGGAGCTGAAGAACTACCCGCTGGACTACGTGG
This sequence comes from Dehalococcoidales bacterium, assembly GCA_041652735.1. Classification (NCBI taxonomy): domain Bacteria; kingdom Bacillati; phylum Chloroflexota; class Dehalococcoidia; order Dehalococcoidales; species Dehalococcoidales bacterium. Next base: position 42,767 of record JBAZGT010000005.1, read on the forward strand.
CGGAGACCACCGGCGTTGCCCCTGATTTGCTGGTAAAAGCCGCCCGCATGTACGTGGAAAACAGCCCCTCCACCATTCTTTACGCCATGGGCATCTGCGAGCACAGCCACGGCACCAACAACGTCATGGCTACCGGCAACCTGGCCATGCTCACCGGCAACATAGGCAAGCCCGGCTCCGGCGTGAACCCGCTGCGCGGCCAGAACAACGTGCAGGGCGCCTGCGATATGGGCGCGCTCCCCAATGTTTTCACCGGCTACCAGGCCGTCAATAACGAGGCCTCCCGCAAGAAGTTCGAGGCGGCCTGGGGCGTGCCGCTGAACCCGAATGTCGGCATGAAGCTGACCACGATGCTGCCGGCCGCCATCCGCGGCGAAATCAAAGCCATGTACATCATGGGCGAGAACCCGGTGCTGACCGACCCCGATGCCACCCATGTCCGCGAGGCGCTGAGCAAGCTGGATTTCTTCGTCTTCCAGGATCTTTTCCTCAACGAGACGGCGGAATACGCCCACGTTATTTTACCGGCGTGCAGCTACGCGGAAAAGAACGGCACCTTCACCAATACCGAGCGCCGCGTGCAGCTCATCCGTAAGGCCATCGAGCCTATCGGCGAAAGTAAGGACGATTGCTGGATAGTCGGCGAAATCGCTAAAAGAATGGGCTCCAAAGGCTTTGAGGATACCGACCCCGCCGCGGTGATGAAGGAAATCGCCCGCCTCACCCCGAGCTACGGCGGCATTACGTTTAAACGCCTTGAGGAAGGCAGTTTGCAGTGGCCCTGCCTGAGTGAAGACCACCCCGGCACCTGCATCCTGCATGAAAATGTTTTCTCCCGGCCATCCGGCAAGGGCTGGTTCGTGCCGCTCAAGTACGAGCCGCCGGTGGAACTGACGGACGCGGAGTACCCGCTCATGCTGATGACCGGCCGCCGCCTGGTGCACTACCACGCCACCATGACCCGCAAATCGGAAATACTGAACGCCCTGATGCCGGAAGAAGAGCTGCAAATCAGCCTGGCGGACGCCGAACGCCTTGGCATCCGGGATGGCGATATCGCTCAGGTAACCTCCCGCCACGGCCGGGTAAAAGTCCGGGCGCTGGTTTCCGGCATCGTGCCGGAGGGCGTGGTGCACATGGCTTTCCATTTTATAGAAACGCCCACCAACGAGCTGATAAGCTCCGACCCTGCCACGCTGGACCCCATTACAGGCACCCCGGCTTACAAGACCTGCCCGGTGAATATTGTCAGGGCGCCGCGGACCGGCGGCCCCGCGGAGATGGTTTCCGTGCTTTTCCGCGCCAGCCGGGATGACACTTTCAGCGCGCTGCTTTTCAACAGCCCTGACCTCGCCCTGAAAGGCTATCAGCTCACGGCAGCGGAAAAGGCCGCCGTCGTTAGCGGGGACGTCGCTAAAATAGAAGCGCTTACTGGCCGCCTTCTGGAACATATCAGGGTGTGGCTGCTTTCGCGGACGGAAAAGTAAACCCGGATACCATCTAGATTAAATTTCGCCCCCTCTCTGCTACAGGGAGGGGGTGCTTGTTTCAGGTTATTGACGTATCAGCCGCTTTAGGCTAGTATCAAGACTGTAACGACTTTATGAGGGGGGATAGTAAAATGGCGGATGCAGAGGATGTCGCCAAGATATTGGCGGCCATCAATAAATTTTCCACGGAAAACCAGGCCCTGTTGCGTCAGGTCCTGGACGCCATCGAGAGGAACCACGCCGTGCTCCGGAACATCGAAAGGAACACCCGCTCGCACTAGTTTCTCCGGTAACCGGGCTGCCTACTGGAACACGCCCTTTTCCCTTAGCCCGTCCACCTCGCCTTGAGACATGCCCAGCACCCTGGTGCAGATGTAGTCCGTATGCTCTCCCACCAGCACCGGCCGCCCCACCGCCGTTTCCGCCCCGGATAGCTTGATGGGGGCGGGGTGGTAATAGCGCAGCCGCCCCATGTAGGGGTGGTCTATCTCCCGGTAGAAGTTGTAGTAGTTCATCTGCGGGTCTTCGTCGATGTCCCGGGCGTCGGCCACCGTGCCCGCGCCCACCCCGGCGGACTGCAATATCGTTTCCACCGCCTCCGGCGGGTACTGTAAAGTCCACGCTTCCACCAGCTTGTCCAGCTCGTCGCCGTATTTCAGGCGGTCGGCGGCGCTGGCGTATTTCCTGTCCTTGGCCCAGCCGGGCCCGCCGATAGCTTTCACGAAGCTGCGCCACTCGTCGTCGCTGGTCACGGCGATAGCCGCCCACCGGTCATCGCCCTGGCAGCGGTAGATGCCGTGCGGGGCGGCGTGGCCGCTCTTGTTGCCCGTCGTCCGGAACTCCCGCCCGTTCGCCTGGTAGTCCAGGATGAGCGGCGTCATGTAGTTGATGCCGGTCTCCACCTGGGAATGGTCGATGTACTGCCCCTTGCCGGTGCGGCGGCGGTAGTCCAGCGCCGCCATGATGGAGAGGGAGGCGTACATGGGGGAAAGCTGGTCCGTGTAATAGGTTGAAGGCGGCACAGGAGCCCTGTCCGGCCAGCCCACGATGTTGTCCATCATGGTGACGGCGGTCAAAATACTCCCGAAGCCGGGCTGGTCCGCCATCGGGCCGGTATGCCCGTAGCCGCAGGTGCGGAACATGATGATATCCGGGTTGATTTTCTTCAGCCCCTCGTAGTCCAGGCCCAGCTTGTCCATGACGCCGGCGGGGAACCCCTCCGCCACCACGTCCGCCCAGGCCACCAGCTTTTTAAAGATGGCCACCCCTTCCGCCGTTTTGAAGTTGAGCGCGATGTCCATTTCCGGGGCGGTATGGGTAATGGAAAAGAAAGCGCTGCGCTCCAGCCCCAGCGCCTCCCCGGGTTTATTGGTGGCGGCGAAGGGCGCGAAAAGCCTTACCGGGTCCGGGCGCGTCGCGGTCTCCACGCGGATGGTGGTGGCGCCGTAGTGGGACAGGTAGTTGCAGGTGTAAACGCCCACACCTGCCCAGCATAGCTGCACCAGCTTGATGCCCTCGAAGGGTTTTTTGTTCGCGCCGACCGGGGTTTTTTCTTTCGCCCCGGATATCCTGGCGTTGAGCTTTTTTAGTATTTCGTCGTTGTGCTCGCCGATGTGCGGGGCGCGCCTCTGGGGCCCGACGTATTTTTCGCTGGATACCACCGCCCCGCCCGGGAATTTCAGCTTGCCTATTTCCGGGTGGTCTATTTCCTTCCAGAAATTGCGGGCGGCCAGCTGCGGGTGCTTGAGGATGTCCGCCGCGTTGTTGCAGGGGCCGAGCTGGAAGCGGTTTTCGATGGCCAGCTTGAGCAGCTCGTCCTTGGTGTGGTTGTTGAAGAACTTGCCCAGGGAGTCCATCAGCTTTTCCGCCTGCTCGCGGGTCATGTGCTCCCAGCTTTTCTTCTCCCAGTCCCACCCTTCCAGGAAGCCGATGTCGATGCCGTCTTTCTTGAGGTATTCCATCATGGAGTGGTTGTTCTTGGCGGCGGTGGGGTTGAGCAGGAGGTTGAGGGCGATAAAGCCGTCTTTGCAGGGCCAGAGCAGGGTGTTGTAGAAGGTGGAGCCGTCTTTCAGCGTGACGGAAGCCCGCGCCCGGCCGTGCCTGGCGGGCACCTGGCCGAACAGGGCGTAGGGGCCTTCTATTTCCGCCGAGCAGACGATATCCAGCGCCTGCTGCGTGACGGCGTCAACGTGTTGTCCCCGGCCGGTGTGGGCGCGCTGGATGAGCGCAATCACCGTCCCCGCCGCCCCGTTCATGGCGCCGAGGGTATGGGTATGCTCGTAGCTCGTCGTCAAGGGGGGGCGGTCGTCGTAGCCGGCGGTATAGACCATGCCGCCCAGCGCCCGCACCACGATGTCCGGGTCTTTATAGTCTTTGTACGGGCCTGCCTGCCCGAAGCCGCTGATGGAGGTCAGCACGATGCCGGGGTTGACGGCGCTCAGGTCTTTATAGCCCAGGCCGAGGCTGTCCAGGTAGCCGGGGGCGTAGGATTCCAGTACCGCGTCCGCCGTTTTCACGAGTGCCAGGAACGTCTCTTTGCCCTGCGGGGTGGTGATGTCCAGCGTGACGCTTTTCTTGTTGGCGTTGAAGGCCAGCCAGGTGAGATTTTTCTCCGGGTCTACCCGGTCCTGGTAGAAAAGCCCCCTAAAGCGGGCCGGGTCTCCCCCCGGCGACTCTACCTTGATTACCTCCGCGCCGAAGTCCGATAGCGCCCTCCCGGCGATAAACGCTTTCTCTGTGGTAAGGTCGAGGATGCGGTAGCAGCTAAGCATAAGGGCCTCCGGATGAAATTCTAAACTCTAATATCTAAACCCTAAACGTTTGAGACACGATTTGGCGGGTTTTTATGAACATGGAATCCGAATAATTATAGTATGAGGAGGGGAGGATGGGCAAATGATTTCTACTGGCTGTTATTGCGGGGAGCGTGGCATTATGCTCCCCCGCCGAAGCGCTCATGGTGAGTTTACCGAACCTCCGCCCCGGCGGCTCATAACCCGCCGTCATTCCCGCCCCGCCGTGCCCCCTATGACAACCGGGGGCTGGAATCCATTCAAGGTAAAACCCGAATACTTCGTCCTCCTTCATTAAAGGAGGAGCAGAGGAGGATTTTATAGCGTGAGGAGGGGAGAAGGGGCAAATGATTTCTACTGGCTGTTATTGCGGGGAGCGCGGCATTATGCTCCCCCGCCAAAGCGCTCATGGTGAGTTTACCGAACCTCCGCCCCGGCGGCTCATAACCCCCGTCATTCCCGCGCAGCCGTGCCCCCTATGACAACCGGGGGCTGGAATCCATTCAAGGTAAAACCCGAATACTTCGTCCTCCTTCATTAAAGGAGGAGCAGAGGCGGATTTTGTAGCGTGAGGGGGAGAAGGGGAGGTTATTTTTTTCTAGCCGGCTTGCTTTTAGAAGAGATTTTCTTAATAGACTTCTTTTTAGGACTTGTCTTTTTTACAGAAAGTTTTTTAGTTGAGATTTTTCGATTTTTAAGAGTAGGTTTTACGCGCGTTGTTTTTTTTGTTTTCGGGGATTTTTTCTTTGTAGTGGTTTTTGGGGGTGGATTTTCTTTATTGGTAGTGTTTTTTACCGATGTCTTTCTAGATTTTAAGCCTTTAACTGCATTATTTTTCACCAAAGTTTTTTTAGGTAGTCGATAGGCTATCTTTAACCTAAATGACTCTTTTGATATATGGTTAGCCTTACTATGGCAATTTGGGCATAACACAATCAAATTATGATAATTATCACTACCTCTGCTTGAAAAAGGAACGATATGGTGTATCTCTGCCTGTAATCCTCTCCCAATTATTTCATCACCACAATATTCGCATTTTCCACGTGCTACTCTGAGAAGATAGTTCCGGTCCCCAGGAGTCACTGACCGTCTCCTATTGCTACCCCAAAAATTGAAAATCATACTAGCTGTCTCAACCAGCAAGAATTTGTGTAAATCTCCATTATTTGGTTAACCTAAAAAAAGAAGGACTATGTGCGTTTCTTTCCCGCATCACTCCTCTTCTTACGCCAGGATCCATCTTGATTTCGGGCTCTGGGTTGTTTGCCAACATGTGGTGCAGCTCTGCCAGCTCTCCTATCAGCCATTTCCATCCCCCCTCTTTTTACTAAATTTAATACTACATTTATATTTTATTGTCAAGTACTTATTTCCAATACGTGCCCGGCTACATGTCCCGTTCCCCTACCGGTAACACTTCGTGCGCAATTTCAACTGCCATTTCTGTAAACTGATCATGATCTTGAGCCAGAGCTATGTAACCTTCTTTCATTTCTTCGTCATTCATGTCACAGCCTCTTACCGTTTTCACAATCACTTAAGTAATTCCCGGTTGCCGTATTTTACAACAGACTCGCCCGTTTGACAATCAAGCCTACCCTCGTTCTACATAAGGGAATCTCCGCAGTTGTGGGCGGCCATGACATTCATTATCTTTGCCTGGTAATACTTTGTGGCCTGTTAGCATCATTTAAAGGGTCAGGAAGGACTCCGGTAAGGGAGGGCGGAGCCCTCCCCCCTAATCCTCCCCTCTCAAACAAATAAAACTCGGACTCCATAGATAATATGGTTTGAGAGGGGCAGGGGTGAGTAACGTAAATCAGGAGATAAATGGTATACCGTGACAAATCCCCCTTCCTTTTCTCCCCCCGCCCCTTTATACTGATAACTGTAAACTGATAACTATTAACTGTTAACTAATAACTATTAACTCACTTACCATAAACAAAAAAACAACTCTCCGGATTTTGTAGCTGATTTACCATAAACAGAAAAACAAATAGCTGAAGCTGCTCACACTCGGGTTTTAAGAAAAATATTTAAAAATCAAATAAACAAACCCCGTTTGACAATCCAGCCCGCGTAACATAGAATTATTCAGGTTGTTTCTATCTGAAACAGCGTCTCACGGGGCGTAGCGCAGCCTGGTTTAGCGCGTCTGAATGGGGTTCAGAAGGTCGGCAGTTCGAATCTGCCCGCCCCGACCATACCTTCAACTGGTAGCTTCATTGGAGGTTAGCTATACCGCTCAGGTCGTAGACCATGGCGTTATTGATGCTCACGCTGATTATCTTCCCGGCAGGGATTTCACCTTTGACTAACACCAGTCCGTCGACTTTAGGGGCGTCACGGTAGCTGCGCCCGACCGAGATGCCCTCCCCGGCGCCTTCAATTAGCACCTCCAGGTTGCGGCCGATGAACGCCTGGTTGTGCGTTAGAGAGATTTGCTGCTGCTTTTCCATCAGGCGTTGCAAGCGTTCTTCCTTTACCTCGTCCGGGATGGAATCGCCCAGCGCCTCACTGGCGGTGCCCGGTTCGCAAGAGAACTTTAAAGCCCCCAGTTTGTCGAAGCGGACTTCTTCAATGAAATCGAGCAGGACCTGAAATTCCTCTTCGGTCTCGCCGGGATAACCGACGATGAAAGTACTGCGCAGGGCAAGGTCGGGAATGGCTTGGCGCATTTTCCCCAGAGTCTTGTATACCTGGCCGGTGTTGGTCGGACGCCCCATCCGCCGTAGCACCGATGGGTGGGCGTGTTGCAGGGGCATGTCGAGGTAGGGCACTATTTGCTTGTGTGCAGCCATGACCTCTATCAATTCATCGGTAACGTAGCCGGGATAAGCGTACATGACGCGGACCCAATCGATTTGAGGTATAGCGGCGGTCATTTCTGTGAGCAGGTGAGCCAGGCCGTTTTTCAAACCCAGGTCACTGCCGTAATCGGTGGTATTCTGGGCGATTAGGACGATCTCCCTTACGCCACTTGACTGCAATGAGACCGCTTCCGCGAGGATGGACGCCATCGGGCGGCTGACGGTGGGTCCTTTGATTAAAGGAATGGCGCAGAAGGCGCACTTACGGGAGCAGCCGTCGGCGATCTTTATATAAGCGCTGGCGCCCTGCACCGAAACGCGCTGGACGCCGTGCTCGTCCCTGCCCACGGTGGCCGCATCGGATAGCTGATAGCGCGATTCGGGGAGATTAGCGCCGCTCAGGCTCTCGACTACATCGACAATATCCATCCAGCGGCGTGTGCCCAGGATGGCATCGATGCCGGGAACGCGGAGGGCGACTTCGCCGCCGTAGCGCTGTGTCAGGCAGCCTGCGGCGACCAGCACCTGGCCGCTCTTCTTTTTGGCCGCCAATCTGGCGAGCATGTCGTATGATTCCTCTTTGGCCGTGCTGATAAAACCGCAGGTATTGACGATCAGGACTCGCGCCTGCCGCGGGTTGGCGACAAGCTCATAACCGGAAACGGTCAATAAGTGCGCCATGGAATCAGAGTCAACGGTATTCTTGTCACAGCCGAGGGATACGATGTGGAATGTTTTCTTGTTCATCCGGGAAGTTTTCACCTTATCAGGATTTCTACCATCAACGGAGCTGATGGATTAACAACCTGCTGCTTAAAAAAGATTGAAAAATGGAGGCAGAAATGCCGCCCCCCTTTTATCGCAATTTCTACTCACTAATTCAGCTTAGCCAATATTTAGCCGGGGGGGGGCCGGAAGACCCCTGCCCCCTGCAATAATTACCATTCATTCTTTTCTGAACTGTAGTACATCCCGGAAGGACTGGCGGTAAAAGCCAGAGTAGGTTTTTTTATCTCGAGGAATTTCCAGGGACAATGCATCACATGAGCGGGAATACAGACCAGTGCGCTCTTGTTGATATAGTGGGTTTCGCCTCCCAGGTCAACGCTAAAAGTACCGCCCACATCATAGGGATGCTCCGGGTCGCATCCCGTCATGACCATGAGTTCCGGCCATTCATGGTCGTGCACTCCCATTGGAGCTTGACCGTAGCCTTCGTAAAACCAGACAAAATCCACGTAAAACGAGCCTTTGGCAATATCATCCTCCATGTGGAGCAGACGCGCCCCTTTCATCGTCATTTTAGACGTAGCCGGAGGTTGTACCGCTTTCTCTTTGGTCTCGGATACGATGGTGTACCGGGGCAGATTCGGGTCTCTCTTCACCTTGGGGTCGGGGCGAACACCCATGGAAGTGTAAAAGATGGGATGCTCCATATGATTAATCCGGACCGGCCCGAAAGGAACGCCCGCGGGGACGAATACCAGGCTGCTCTTCTTCAGGATATTCTTTTTGCCGTCAATCCAGGCGGTTATTTCTCCGGCGAGGCTGAACGGGTCTTCCGGATCGGCGCCTACCAGGCCGATGACCTGGTTTTCGGCACTAATCCGGGTGCCGTCAACCATCTGGTCAGGTTGGCTGCGCCAAAACCAGGTGCAGTCCACGGACATGAAGTCCGGAAGGCGGTTTTGGTCTACCTTCATGACATGGGTGGACTCAAACCCGGTATCGGTGATAATACGGTCGGCATACTTCAAGTAAGACACTTTATTCCCCCTTACTTTTCACTAAGTAGATTATAGCAACCCCGGGCAAAGGATGCTATGGTCAATCCGTCCGCCGGTATTATAATCGATAAGCTTACCTATAAAAACCCGGTAAAAACCTCAAATACTGTATCCGCGGGAAAAAGACCTGGACTTTGCTGCTCCGGATTAATTGCCGGTGCGACTGGCGCTGCGATGAGGAAATCCCCGTCTTAATGCCAATTATTTGAAAAACCTTGATAATAGATTACTTTAGTTCTAAAATGGTGATAATCGGTAGACAAAAGCTAGAGTAGTTCACGGCTAATCGTGCGATATTTAGTCTGTGGCCTTTTTTATTGGATACAACTCAAGGCTAATCCGTGACCGTGTGTTTCAATAATTCTTGTTATGTGGCGGTGATTGCCTAGAGCGCTCAATATTAAACTCTCTAGATACGTTCCCGCGCCGGGCTCCAGCTTGAACGGGTAGAACATCTACTAGTAGAATCAATGGCTCCAGCGTTCCAGAAAACAAGAGCCTTGTTATATAGACATGGTCGGATAACCGGGCCGCCGTAAAGGGCAGCTCATATAAAACAAACACATGGGATTACATCAAGCCGGGAATGCGGGGAGGCCTGGTTTGCCGGAGATTTTTAGTAACTGCGGACACCAGGGTTATATTTTTGTAAATTAATAAAAAGAGAGGTATAAAATGTTAACCGGTAAGACTTTCGTAGACCCGCTGGAAATGCCATTCTCAAGGAGGGGTTCCTATCTCTGCTTCGCCAACAAGAACGGCGGCAGCAATGAGTACGGTAAGGCGCAGCTATGGCTCTCCACCGCCAGGCTGCGCGCAGGTGACAGAAATAGCGGCAGCTTGATGCACGGCAATAACTTCCGGCAGCTTCAGCTGGAGATTATCAAGGACGGTCTCCCCAGGCAGTGTGTTATCTCCACCACGCCCTACGAGCTCAAGCTGGAGTGTCTGTTCGGCAGCGTCAGCTTTTGCATCGGCGATGTTAAGTACGCGAAATGCAAAAGCACCGACGGGCTGACGCTAAGGATTTCCCCGGCCGCGGGCGCCGGCATGCTGGGAGGCCCGGCCGCTTTTAACCTGCTTGACGGCTCGTGGAAGATGAATTTCAGCAACTACTTCATGATATTTGTCCCGACAACCGGGAAAATACAGGAAGGGCCGATGGGCTCAATCGAGCTGGTGCCGGACGCCAACGGCGTGATTGAAATGGCGATGGAGGAGTCGCTGGTCGACCCCAAGCGGCGCGCTTCATATCTCACTTACGAAGAAGGTGTAGCGGCGGTAAAGGCCGATTTTGATGATTACGTAAAACGTGTCGCCCCGTCATTCCCCCCCAAATACGAAAAACGCGGCATGCACGCGCTTTGGACGCTTTGGGGATTGACCGTTATGCCGGACGGCGAAACCGTATATAAGCACCCGATGGTCAAGATGAACCGTTCAAGTTTCGAGGCGGCGTTCTCCTGGCAGCAGGGGATGCAGGCGATGTTCCTTTCACATGACCTCAGGCTGGCGTGGGAAATATTGCTTTCATGCTTCGATAAACAGGACCGCACCGGGCGTATTGCCGACTCGCTGGCGTACAACGGGTCCGGTGAGACGATGAAGCCGCCGATTCAGGGCGTGGCGCTCTTGTGGCTCATGGAGCACCGCGACATCTCCGGGATGCCGAAGGCGGAGATGGAGCACCTGTGGGACGGTATGGAAAAGTGGACGAAGTTCCACCTTGAATACCGGGACCTCGACCATGACGGTATCTTTGAGAACCACAGCCCGGTAGAGACCGGCTGGGAGGACGGCTCTTATTTCAGGGTCGGCTTCCCGCTCGCCAGTCCGGATATGAACGCGTTTCTCGCCCTTCAGGAGGAGGCGCTGGCCAAGCTCGGCAGGCTCATCGGGAAGAGCGCGGACGTATGCAGTTACTGGGAAGCGAAATCTAAAGATACCGTAAAGAAGATCATAGAAATGTTCTGGACGAATGACGGCTGGACAGCGGTGAATGTCGTGACGAAAGCACGTTCGAAGTCCACGGGTATGCCGCTTTACTGCGCCTTGCTGCTCGGCAAACGGCTGCCGCAGGCAATCATCGACCGGTCCATAGAGATCATATACAGCAAGCCCGGCTTCGATACTCCTTTCGGGCTGGCTTCTGAAATGCTTGATAGTCCGTATTTCAGGCATGGCTGGTGCTCGGGCAGCATCGGGACGCCTATTCAGGCATTGATGGCCATCGCCTTTGAAAACTGCGGCAGGCCTGACCTGGCACGCTCGCTGGCCAAGAAATATCTTGACACAATGATCAATCACGGGCTCTACCATATACACGATACATATACCGGCGAGATGGAGTACCGGCACGGCGGGATGAAGTTCTTCGGGGAGGAGGCGTTCTTCAACTCCGGCTGGACGTCAGGTAACTACGTATTCTTCGCCGAACACTATGGCGATTGAGAGAAATACTGGAAAGCAGTAAGCTAAAAGGATTTCTTAGGTCTGCTTTTTGGTAATAAATAAACACCACTGACGGCTGAGCAAATTTCAGCCTGACTCAAACCGTAACCGGCGGCAGAGAGCGCTTCCCCCGCTCTCTGCCGTGCATGGTCAGGGAGGAGTTGAAGCACATGGCAAGAAAATATCCGCGCCCGTTTTCTCCCTTTAAAATCAGAAATACCGCCTTTAAAAACCGGGTTATCGCGTCTCCCCTCGGCGCCTGGACATTATCTCCCTCAAATTATCGACCGTAACATGCCCATACTCACGCCGCACCCGGTAAAATGCCGCATCCGCCGGCGGCTTTTCTTTCCCCTGAGGCGGCGCGACTTTTTATACTAAATTGAATTTGAGACCGTATTATGTTTAAATAAAAGCAACAAAAAATTCTGGGCAATCAATAGAAGGAGATGAAAATGGCCGAAGGTAAATATGACAAGTATTTCTTAAAAGAACCGTGGGGAATAATTCATCCGGGGACTCCCCCCGATGCGCCGGTATATATAGGAATAGGCCAGCATGAACGCGTTAAAGGGTGGGATGAGCCCCTGGTACAGGTGCTGCGCCCCATTTACCAGCCCTTTTTTATGATACAGCAATCACATCAGCACGCCGTGGCTGAAATCCTGTATTTTATCGGCGGGAACCCGATGAATTTTAAGGAATTCGGGGCCGAGGTGGAGTTTACGGTTGGTGAAGGTAAAGACGCGGAAAAACATGTTATAACGAATACCACCTGGGTATATGTACCGGGGAACGTACCGCATTGCCCGCTTAATTTCAAGAGAGTGGATAAGCCGATCATGTTCGGGCATATCATGTTCGCGGAATCTTTCGATTCCGTTATCATCGGCCAAAACTTTACCAAACCTGACAAAAAATAAAGCAATCTGCCATGAGTAAAGATACGGGGCCGGCTGCATAGCAAGATTATTTACGGTTTTGCTGTTTTCACAGCCGGTCCAATTGCTGACACGCCACCCAGGAAGGCGGAGGTGAACACCCTCCGCCTTTTTATTTGACTCAAATGGGAGCGGTTCAATTACTTTTTCGTTTCCGACCACATCTGGGCGTTGCCGATGGTGAAAAGGAGCACCGGCTGTTTGATGTTCTTGAACTCGATGGGGCAATGGGCCACGCCCCCCGGCAGGTAAACCAGCGCGCTCTGCTTGATGTCATACCGCTCATCGCCCATTTCTATGGACACGTCCCCGTCTATAGCGCGGGGGTTTTCCCGCCCGCACCCCCCTACAAACCCTATCATCTCATCCCATGCATGGGCGTGCTTGTGGGTCATGGACATATCCCCGCTCCATACCCAGACGAAGTCCACATAAAAAGCCCCGGGGGATGCCTCGTTGTCCAGCGATACTACCTGCGTGGTTTTTACATTCTGCGGGGGCGGGGGCATCTTGGGCGCGTCCTTGGGCGCGTGCGATTTCGGCTGAGTGATGATGTAGCGGGCGTAGCGGCTGCCGTTGGCGTCTTTGGGCGGCGCCTTGAAGTCCGGTATCTTTACCTTGGCGGCGTCCTCCGGCTTCATATTGTCCGACCGCCTTCCGTAGCGGCTGATGGGCGCCAGCGTGAAGAAAAAGACCGGCCGGTTGACCTCCAGGAAGGTCAAAGGGCAGTGTTTCATGCCCGCCGGCACGTGTATCAGGCAGCTTTTGGTCAGGTAATGCTTCTCGTCGCCCAGGTTGATTTCCATCCTCGCGTCAAGCTCTTTCGGGTTGTCCGGGTCGGAGCTGATGAATCCTATCACCTCATCGAACGCGTGGGCATGCGGCTCTTCCATCGTGCCGGAGGTAGTCTTGCCGCCCCACAGCCAGATGCACTCCATGTAAAAGTTGGCGTTTTTTACCTTCTCGTCGTCCATCCAGAGCAGGCGGGTAGATTCGACGGTTGTCTCGACGGGATTGGCTTTCATCATTTCCTGCATCATGGCTACTTCTTGCGGGGTGTATTCCCTGGTATCCGTGACGATGTTTTTGGCGTAGCGCAGTTGGGGCATCATTTTCTCCTTCAGTTGTTAATTCTTGTTATTATATACTAAATGTACTATTAAGTAGCAAGAATATTCAGAAATAATAATAGTACCCGGATTACGGGAGGGCCGGCAGCCTTGTTTTCTCACGGGCGAAGGTATCCAGGTATAGAGAAAACAGGGTTTATCTAAAGCGGAAATGACAGCTGTTCCTAACCTTATGCCTGGTTGGTGCGTTATACATCATGGACGTAAAACTGAATAATACCGGGGAGGTATAAAACATGAAAAAGACGTTATTGCTGGTATTGATGGTTCTGGTGCTGGCCCTGCCGCTGGCGGCCTGTGCCCAGCCGGGGGTGGTGGGGATACTGAAATCCGATAAAGCGCGGATAACCTCGCCGGCGGTCAGCGCCGCGGATGAAGCGTTGCTGGTGCAGGGCAACAGCGCTTTCGCCTTTGACCTCTATCAAATCCTTAAAGAAAAGGGCGGCAACCTCTTCTATTCTCCCTACAGCCTTTCCCTGGCCCTGGCGATGACCTATGCCGGCGCGCGCGGCGATACAGCGCAAGAGATGGCGGATACCCTGCATTTCCTCCTTTCCCAGGACAGCCTCCACCCGGCCTTCAACGACCTTGATTTGTTGCTGGCCAGCCGCGGAGAGGGCGCCCGGGGCAAAGACGACGCAGGCTTCCGGCTGAACGTGGTCAACGCTATCTGGGGGCAAAAAGACTACACCTTTTTACCGGCATTTTTAGACTTGCTGGCGCAGGACTACGGCGCCGGTATGAGGATACTGGACTTTATTAAAGCAACGGAACAGTCCCGCGTGACCATTAACGACTGGGTCAGCGAGCAGACGGAAGGGCGCATTAAAGACCTTATCCCGCCGGGCGCTATAGACGGGCTGACGCGTCTAGTGCTGACCAACGCCATCTACTTCAACGCCGCCTGGAAAAATCCCTTTAACGAGGATGCCACCGCGGACGGCGTTTTCCACCTGCTGGACGGCGGGCAGGTCACCGTGCCGCTGATGCACCAGACGGAGTCCTACCGCTATAACGCGGGAGAAGGGTACCAGGCGGTGGATCTGCCCTATGACGGCGGCGAGCTTTCCATGGTTATCCTCCTGCCGGAAGACGGACAGTTCGCGGCTTTTGAAGATGCCATGACCGCGGCGCAGGTAAAGTCCATCATCAAAGGGATGGACTACACTGATGTGGCCGTGACCATGCCCAAATTCGAGTTCGACTCCGAGTTCAGTCTGGTTGACACCCTGGTCGCTATGGGTATGCCGCTGGCCTTCTCCGGTGAAGCTGATTTCTCCGGGATGACCGGCAACCGCGACCTGTTTATCGGCGATGTGCTGCACAAGGCCTTCGTCTCCGTGGATGAAAACGGTACCGAGGCGGCCGCCGCCTCCGCGGTGATTATGAAAGCCTCCGGGATGCCGGCGGAACCGGTGGCGTTTACCCTGGACCGTCCCTTTATCTTCCTGATTCGTGATATTGGCACGGGCGCTGTTCTCTTCATCGGGCGCGTATTGAATCCCGCGGCCTAAGCCTCCGCGGGGTGGCCAAAAACAGGGGGGCGGGCAGATGTTACTGCCCGCCCCGGTTTTTTTCTTTAAAATACCTTTAACGCTTACCAGTCCGGCGGGCCTACCTGCTTCTGTTTCTCGTAAATGTCGTTATAGTAGACCGTCCCGAAATTCTTGATGATTTCCCAGCGTTTTTCATCGCGCGGCTCATCCGGGATAGCCCGGATAATGGCTTCATGCCGCGCTATATAACCCGCCTTGAACTCGGGGTGGGTGTGGATGAAAAGGTCGTTATTCCGGATACCCCGCAGTACCCTCTCCCCGGTCTCAACCGGGTCCATGGTGGCAATCCGGAAGTTTTCCATCATCTTCTTGGGCGGGGGGCCTTTAGGCATATCGGGCATCTTGGGCGGCCAGGACTCGCCCTCATTCTTCAGGTTCTCCGGCTTGTTCACGAAAGAGGACAGGCCGAGATTAGAGGCCGTCGGTCCGGGTATCAGCACGGAAGCGCCGATGTTCTTGTCCTGCATCTCGGAGGCCAGGCATTCCATCATGGCGAAAACGGCGTATTTACCGGTGCAGTAAATCATGAAGTTATTGGCGGCGGCCAGGCCGCAGGTGGACGAAGTGGAGACCACGTGTCCGCCTTCGCCGTGTTTCATGATGCGCGGTACAATCGTCATGATGCCGTTGACCGTGCCGCCGATATTGACGCCCAGGCTGTAATCCCAGTCGTTATAAGTCAGTTTGTCTATCGGGCCGCCGCCGGAGCCTACGCCGGCGTTATTGACCAGCACGTGTATTTTGCCGTATACCTTTTCCGCCTCGTCGGCGGCTTTGACGTAAGCCGCGCGGTCGGTGACGTTCAGTTTAATCGGATGGGCCGGCAGATTTTTCTCCTTGAAATAGGCCATCGCTTCATCCAGGGCATCCTGCCGGGCATCGACGATGCATACCTTCATGCCGTATTTGGCGCAGGCTTTGGCGATGCCCAGGCCGATGCCGCTGGCGCCGCCGGTAATAAAAGCTACTTTCCCTTTAAAGTCTTTCATGTTTCTTCTTCTCTTTCCTTTCCCGCTTATTTGCGGTCCGCTTACCAGTCCGGCGGGCCTACCGGTTTCTGTTTATCGTAAATGTCATTGTGATATATCGTCCCGAAGCTGCTGATGATTTCCCAGCGTTTTTCATTCCGCGGCTCGTTGGGGATAGCGCGGATAAGCGCCTCGTGCCGCGCGATATAGCCTTCCCGGAACTCGGGATGGGTGTGGATGAAGAGGTCGTTATTCCGGATGCCCCGCACCACGCGCTCGCCGGTCTCCGCCGGGTCCATGAACACAGATTCGACTTCATCCAGGGGCCGTCGCGGCCGCATGTCCTGTCCGGGCGGCGGCTTTGGCGGCCATGTCTCTCCCGCGTTCTTTAAGCGTTCCGGGCGGTTTTCAAAAGAAGACTGTCCCAGGTTTCCCCTGGTCGGCCCGGGGAACAGAATGGATACTCCTATGTTCTTCTCCTGGAGGTCGGTGGCCAGGGCTTCCATCATGCCGGCCACGGCGAACTTGGTGGTGCAGTAGGGAATCATGTTGCCCGCCGCCGCCACGCCCAGGGTTGACGATGTGCTTACGATGTGCCCGCCCTCGCCGTGTTTCAGGAGATAGGGCAGCATCGTCACCACGCCGTTGATAACCCCGCCGATGTTGACCGCCACGCTGTAGTCCCAGTCCTGGAAAGTAGTCCTTTCCGCGGACCAGCCGGCGCTTACCCCGGCGTTATTGATGAGGACGTGTATCTTGCCGAAGACCTTTTCCGCCTCGGCGGCGGCCCTGGCATAAGCCTCGCGGTCGGTAACATCCAGCTTGACGGCATGGGCCGGCAGGTTTTTCTCCTTGAAATAGGCCATCGCTTCATCCAGGGCAGACTGCCGCATATCCGCGATGATTACCTTCATGCCGTGCCTGGCGCATGCCTTGGCGATGCCCAGCCCGATGCCGCTGGCGCCGCCGGTGATAAAGGCTACCTTTCCTTTAATCTCGGTCATGCTTCACTTCTCTTTCTCTCTTTTTTTAATGCTCGATGCCGCAGGAGCCGTCTTTGCACATTGTCGCTTCCGGCATCCGCAGGGGTCTGGCGTCTTTCTTGACGCCGGCCTTGGGAATCCACGGGTCGATGAGTACCGTCTGGAAACAGGAGAAATCAGTGGTAACCCACATGGGATTCATTTCACCGCCGACGACGATGAAGCTCACCATCTCCGGCCGCTTGAAACGGGCGTTGGTCTGGTTCACCAGGTACTCGGCCAGCTTGTCCGGGTCATCGTAACCTTCCGCTTTGATGGCCTTGGGCACCAGGGGGTCGATAACGAAGGTGAAAGAGCCGCCGAAAGGCCCGCCGATGCTCTTCATCACTTCCGCCATGCGCTGGATGGGGCCGGTATTGAAGCCCAGCATGGTCCAGCCGCGGAACAGGCTTACCGTGCTTTCTTCCGGTTTGAACCCCTTGCGTACGTGGAAAGGCTTCCAGATGCTCAGCTCCTCATTTTCCGCGCAGCACATGTTATTGTAGTTGATGGTGGTGCCCGTGCTGGCCGTGAAAGTGGCGCCGGGGCGCACATCGCCGAAGTTGATGCTCATCAGCGTCCAGGCCCGGCCGATAACGGAGTTGGCGTAGTTTATCGGGCTTAAAGCGCCGAGCCCGGAGTTCATGCCTATTTCATTGCGGATGGGGCCGTTGACCACCATCATGCTGGCGAAGGAGGTGGTAGAGCTGGGCATGGAAGGCCGCCCGGAGGCGCCTAACGCCAGGATGACCGGGAAGTGCTCGGGGCGGCAGCCCGCCATAACCGCGATGGCCGCCACTCTCTCCACCGTGTACTGGAGCCGCTCTTCATGGGTGGTGACGGACATCATGCCCACGTACTCATCCGGGGCGCGGTCGGTGCCGGTAAGCATTTCCGCCACGCGCTCTTCGGTGGGCAGGATGATGGGCAGGCCGTCCGTCCAGCCGCTTTCCAGGAACAGGCGGTGCAGATTTTCTTCGGTATCCGGTTCCACCAGGCGCGGCCGTTCCGGTCTTTTCAAGATTTTAGGATGTCTTTCTTCATCCGTCAGCGGCGAGGTGAGGGCGAAAATAACTTCGTCCATCAGGGGCACGCCGGATAAGGGGTCATTTCCCTCTACGTAGCCGTGCAGTATCTCCTTGGGAATAAAGCCGACCGGGTAGGGCGGGAAGCTCCAGCGCAGATTCATGCCGTGAGAGCGTCCGTCACGCTGGACATAGTCCGCGAAACGGGAGGTGACGATAGGGGCGGTGGGAATACCAAAGTCGTTCTCCATTGTCCGGGAAAATTCGGCGATACTCGCCGAGCATCCGTCTCAGCCACCCACGCCGAAGACGACGGCGTCACCGTTTTTCTTGATTTCCGCCCACAGCTCAGGGTCATTGGTGAACATACTGGTCTTTTTGTGGGTTAATATAGTCTTCACATCAGGGCGGTGGCGCGTAAACCAGTCCAGGACTTCGTCCATGAACTCTTTGGCGCCGGCAAAACCCGTGTCAACCAGGTAAACGGTCTTGCCTTCGAGAGTATCCAGGCGTTCCGCCATCTGGAGATGCCCCAGCGCTTCAGCCGTATCCCTGGGCTGATATACGGGGTCGTGGATGGCAAATGGGGCGGAATCGGGGTCTAACATCCGCCCGAAGATGCCCGTGGGCTGGCCCCTTGGGTCTAAAACCGTTAATTTCTCCATATTTTTTTTCATTACTCGCTCCTTTTTATCTCCTTATCTGCTCGTTGTGATAACATATTTTTATGGGCGCTAACAGTAAGTTTAATTGAAATCCAAACAGCTTGAACAAAGGTATCATATCACTAGTAGATATTATATTATATGAAATAATTGTGTAATTCAAATCTATTCAACTATCCAATATTTTAAAGCCGCCGCTCCCCTTTTCCCCCGGCGTCGCCCCCTGTTTTTCAGGCACAAAATTGAACTAAAGTTTTACTTCAAAGTGAATATTTGATATACTTCCCATATTCACATATGGATACTGGAAAATCAAAGATGATTGACATAAGACTGGATTTAAGCTCTTCGACGCCGCTATACCAGCAGATAGCCGAGCAGCTGCGGCAGCTCATCGCCACCGAGCAGGTAAAGCCGGGCGACCGTCTTCCCTCTATACGGCAGCTGTCCCAGTCTTTGAACATCAACCCTAATACGGTATGCCGGGCTTACCTGGAGCTGGAACAGGAGCAGATACTGGTTTCCCGGCGCGGCGGCGGTACCAGCGTGATGTCCCAGGACAAGATATCCAACGTCCGGGTGGGACGCCAGAAAAAGCTGCTGGAAAACATGAACGACGATATTATAAAGTCGTTAAGCCAGGGCTACAGCCCGGAAGAGCTGGAAGCGGCTTTTTATCTGAGCCTGGAAAGGTGGCGGGAGGAGCGGCAGGAAGAGGTCAAGAAACCCGCGGAAGTCCCGGTCGCCAAAGAAGAGGCCAACGTTATCCGCATTGTCGGCAGCCATGATCTGGCCTTGAGCATACTGCTGGACCTGCTCCGGCAGCGCGTGGAGGGTCTCCAGACGGAGGTTACCCATGCCGGCAGCCTGGGCGGGCTGATTGCTCTACAGGAAGAAAGGGCGGATATGGCCGGCACCCATTTGCTGGACGAGGAAACGGGCGAGTACAACTACCCTTATGTAAAAAGAATTTTACCGGGACGGAAAATAGCCATCGTCAACCTTTCTTTCCGCATTCAGGGGCTGATGTACGTTTCCGGGAATCCCAAGAATATTAGCGGCCTGGAAGACTTAAAGCGACCGGGCATTACGTTCGTCAACCGCCAGGGGGGCTCCGGCACGCGGGTGCTGCTGGACTTGCAGTTGAAGCGGCAGGGGATATCGCCGTTTGAAATCAAGGGTTATGAAGTGGAGTTCGATACGCACCTGGCGGTCGCCTCCAGTATCGCCCACGGGGACGCCGATGTCGGCCTGGGCATCGAGGCGGCGGCGCTAAGCTGCGGTCTGGACTTTACGCCGATGTTCCGGGAAAGGTACGACCTGGTGATACCGATGGCCAACTACCGCAGCCCGCGTTTTGCGGTCATGCTGGAGATAATAGACAGCGACGAGTTCAAGAAAATCGTGGATGGGGTGGGGGGTTACGATACTTCCCAGACGGGCCAGACCACCTTTTTATCTTAAGCCGTTAACCCGCCGTCAATAATTTCTTCCAGGGAGCGCTCCAGGATATCTTCCAGTTCTTTTTTTACCTTTTTGGCTGCCTCCAGGCGTTCCTTAATCGCCTCCGCCGCTTCCGGCGTTACCTCAAAGGGGCGGTTGTCCAGGCTGTAGCGCTCTTCCAGGGAAACGGGTTTCTCTCCCCGGATTAATTTATCCGCGATGTAGACTACTTTAGCCTCTAAAGGCAAAGCGGTGTTTCCTCCCGCCAAATCCGAATGCACCGCCACGATGTCCGCCACCTTGCCGAACCCCACCCCCCGCAATACCTCCCCGCCGGCGATATCGTGTTTGGGCTGCCCTTTGGCGATGTCATGCAGGCCGGCGGCGGCATGGACTATCTCCGTGTCCACGGAGTACCCGGCGGTATTCAGCGCCCGGGCGATGGCGGCGGCGGCCTCGGCCACTTTAAGGCAATGCTTGATTCTTTCCGCGGGCAAACGGCAGATGGTATATAATATTTCGCGGCGTTCCTCGTCAGTGGGTAACTCGTAACGCCGGAAACGCTCCAGGATTTTCTGATAGTCTTGCGGCGTGTCCATATCCAGCAGGATGCTGCCGTCGGCCACCGCCACTTCCCGCGCCGTCTTTTCCTGCGTATCCAGGACGGCTTTAAGCCCGCCGCCGCCCTGCCAGGCCAGTATGGCGGGAATGAGGGCGGACGGAATAAGCGGCGGGTGCCCCCTTTTCCCCCCGAACGCCGGGTAAATAATATGGCCGGGGTTTTCCGCCGCCGCGGCCATGAGCTTTTTGATGGTGGCCGGCCGCACCAGCGGTATGTCCACCGGCTGGATGAAAAACGCCTGGTGTTCCGGCTTCAGGCGGCGCAGGCCGGCCTGGATGGAGCTGAACATGCCTTGCTCGTAGTCCGGATTGTAGATAAAAGTGATATCGCGACTTTTTACGCCGGCTAAAATATCCTCGTGACGGTAGCCCGCCACCAGGTAAACGTCCGCCCCGGCGCTTAAAAATGTGCTGATAACGCGGTCGGTCACGGTGTCCGCACCGAGGGGGAGGAGGGGTTTGAACTGTTTCATGCGGCTGGAAAAGCCCCCGGCCAGGACCACCGCCGCCAAGCGCGCGTTCACGCCGTCTGCCGGCTCCGCACCTGGATTAGCTCAGCCACGATGCTGACGGCGATTTCCTCCGGTGTTTCACCGCCGATGCCGATGCCGATGGGGGAGTGTACCCCGTCCAGTTGCTCTTTTGGCACGCCCTCGGCCGCCAGGGCTTCGTAGATGGCATCCCGTTTGCGTTTGCTGCTGATCATGCCGATGTAGCCGGCCTTGGTTTTCAGCGATTGCTCTAAAACAACGCGGTCATACTGGTGGCCGCGGGTAACGATGACGATAAAGGAGTCCTTATCGATATCCAGCCCCGCCAGGGCGCGGTTGAAGTCCGCCAGCACTTTGGTTTCCTGGGCTTCCGGGAAACGCTCCGCGTTGGCAAACTCCGCCCTGTCGTCCAGGACCACCACGCGGAAGCCCACCAGCGCCGCCAGGTGAGCGGTAGGCACCGCCACGTGCCCCGCCCCGAAGCAGTACAGCGTCCTGGCCTTGCGCATGCGGTCCACCATGACGCGGGTATCCTTGAGCGGCAGGACGGCGGTGGCGGAGATATTGTGCAGCTCCGGCTTAAGGTAGCCGGCGTCCGCCGCCGCCAGCGAGGTATTGCCCAGCATGTTGCCGTCCGGGAAGAAAACAGCCCGGCCGAGTACCCGGAAAGTCTCTCCTTCGCCATCAAGGTGGGTCAAAAGGTAAAAATCGTTCCCGTTACCAACGGCGTCATGCCAGTGCCGGGCAAACGCTTTATTTTCACCGGTGGCCGGCAGGTAGTCCAGCAGCACCTCGGCTTTACCGCCGCAAATCATGCCGGTAGCGGCGGCGTCTTTGCCGGTAAGCTCGTAGTACATGATTCTGGATTGGCCGGTAGCCAGCACCTCAACGGACTCCCGCACGGCGGCGGCTTCTATCAGGCTCCCGCCGATAGTCCCATAGCCTTTGCCGTCCGCCCCCACCACCATTTTGGTGCCGCTGTGGCGGGGTGTGGAGCCCTGTAAACTCATGATGGATACCAGCACCAGTGCCGCCCCGGCTTCAAGCTGCTGGCGGACAATCCCGGCGAGGTACTCGTTCTCGTTCATCTGGTGTTCTCCGGTGAAAGATACAGCATTATATATTGGTTATTAGCTTATCTGGCGTTAAAAAACCGAATCGGCAGGCTCCGCCAGAGAAAACCTGCCGATTCTGCGTTAACTATTGATTAGGCTTTCATCGCCGCTTTGACCTTGTCCGGGGTGGCGGGGAGGTCGTAAACCCTGGCGCCGCAGGCGTTATAGATGGCGTTGGTTACCGCCGGAGCGGTAGAGACCATCGTCATCTCGCCGATGCCGGTGGAGCCCAGGGTGCCGTTTTTGCGCGGCGTTTCCCGCGTGATAAACTCCACCTCGGCGGCTTCGTTAATCGTGGGGAACTTGAAGGTAATCCAGTCCTTGGTCTTGCCCAGGACGAATTCCTCTCTCAAAGCGTAGCCGATGCCCTGGTCCATGCCGCCTTCCAGCTGGCCTTCCAGGTTCTGCGGGTGGATGATGGGCCCGGCGTCCACGGCGGTGGTCATCTTGAGCACTTTGACATCGCCGGTTTCCGTGTTCACTTCCACTTCCGCCATCTGGATATTATGTACCTGGGAATCAAAGGAACTGCCCTGCCCGGTCTTGGGGTCCAGCATGTCCGACCCGGCTATTTGCTTGGAGCCTTCATAGCGGGTCGGCTTACCGGCCGCTTTAAGCGCCTTGTAAGTCTTGCCGCCGGCTTCTTTCATCGCCTTGGCCATCTGCTCCAGGCCGTTGACCATAGCGCCGCCGCCCATGTAAGTCTGGCGGCTGCCGGCGGAAGGCCCGGCGGCCACGGTCTTGGCCGTATCGCGGGTATAGAGGCGTATTCTGTCCAGCGGGATGCCCAGCACCTGCGCCCCCAGCTGTGAAAGCATGGAGTCGTTGCCCTCGCCGGGGTCGGCGATGGCGGCGTAAAGCGTTACGGTGTCATCCGGGTTGATTTCCACGGAGTTGGATGCCTGGTCGCCGGCTTCGGCGATGCCGAAGGACATGCAGGCGATGCCCACGCCGCGCTTTATCTTGCCGCCCTTTTTATTGAACGCGGCCGCGTCTTTCTTGGCGCGCTCGTAGTGCGGTTTGATGTCATCCATCAGCTCGGGCATGTTGGTCTGGTCGATGGGCGCGCCGGTGGAACGGGTCTGTCCCACTTTGAGGAGGTTCTGCTTGCGGAACTCCAGCGGGTCCAGTCCCATCTTCTCGGCCATCATATCCATCAGTGATTCCAGGGCGAACATGACCTGGGGCGGTCCGGCTCCGCGGGCGGCGCCGCCGCTGCCGTTATTGGTATAGACCAGTTTAACCATGGCGTCCACATTGGGTATGTTGTAAGCGCCGTTCAGCATATGCAGAGCGCGGCCCGGCATTACGGGGCCGAGCAGGAAGTAGGCGCCTTTGTTCATCAGGAAATCATTGACATAGGCGGTGATATTGCCTTTGGCATCCGCGGCCAGCTTCGTCTTCATGGAGAAGGGGTGCCGCTTGGAGCTGATGAGGAAGGAGTCCGCCAGGGTGGGGATATAGCGGATGGGTTTCTTGAAATGCATGGCGGCCGCGGCGGCAATGCCTTCCGAGGATATCGAGGCTTTGATGCCGAACTGTCCGCCGGAATAAGGTTCGATGTAGCGGACTTTTTCCGCGCCGACTGCTTCCTTGACCACGGCGGCGTGGGCGTGAATCATGATGCTCCGCCCGATAATCACCAGCTCATCGCCGTCCAGGTAGGAAACGCAGGTTTCCGGCTCCAGGGGTGCCTGGTGGTTCATCTGCGTGGAGAAATCATGCTCGACGACGAAGGCCGCCTGCTTGAGCGCTTTGGCCGCATCGCCCTTTATCTGGGGCTGCTGATAGCAGAGGTTGGGAGAGTGCGGGTGAATCTGGATGGCGCCCGGCGCCAGCGCTTCTTGCGATGTTTTCATCACCAGCAACGGCTCGTAAGTTACTTTCACGGCGGCGGCCGCGGCCCGCGCCTGTTCCCGGGTGGCGGCGGCCACGATAGCTACCGGGTCGCCGTAGGCCCTGACCTTGTCCTCGCAGAGGACGGGCTGGTCCGGGGCGATAACGCGCATGCGGTTGGTGCCTTTAATGTCTTCCGCCGTCATCACGCCTACCACGCCCGGCATTTTCAGGGCGGCGGAGGAATCTATGGACTTGATGATGGCGTGGAACTCGGTGCTGTGCACCGCGGCGATTTCCAGCATGTCGTCCATCTTGATGTCCCCGCCGAACTTGGCCACGCCGCAGGCTTTAATCATCGCGGAGGGACGGGGGTGATTTTCACCGATCATCTTGTTCTTGTTAATCTTGGCCTTTTCTTTAGCCGGGGTGGTCTCTTTGCGCAGGAATTTGCCCGCCAGCTTCACGGCGTCGATTATCTTGACATAGCCGGTGCAGCGGCACAGGTTGCGCGCCAGCGCTTTCTTGATGGCCGCGTTATCCGGGTTCGGGTTCTGGTCGAGCAGGGCTTTGGCGGCCATAATCATGCCCGGCGTGCAGAAACCGCACTGGATGGCCCCGGACAGCACGAAGGCCTCCTGGATGAGATGCGGGTTATCCGGCGTGCCCAGCCCTTCCACGGTAATTACGTCCGCGCCTTCCAGGTCAACCACTTTCCTGAGGCAGGAACGCACGGCTTTACCGTCAACCACAACGGTACAGGCGCCGCATTGCCCTTTACGGTCGCAGGACTGTTTAGTCCCGGTCAGATTGAGCTTCTCCCGGAGCAGGTCTATAAGCACCAGGTCCGGCTCAGCTTCAATCTTCCGTTTAACTCCATTAATGGTCAGAGTTACAGTTTTCATTATTTTCCCCCTTTCTTATGAAAAATCATCTTGATTTTTAAACGGCAAAATTATATCCGGGGATAACAAATCCCCTGACTAAATCTATTGTATTAGCGCCGGTAGTACATTTTCCATCAAAATATCATGTATGACGCTATTTTGTCAACTAATTTGAACATAGCGGCATCAGTTTTGGCCGGCTTTATACCGCGCGATGCCGCGGTGCAGCAGCTCTATCATGCCGCGGGCTTTTTTCTGGAATTCATCGCCCCCACCCCCCAGCGCCCCGGTAAAAGACGCCTCGGTCAGAGCTTCGGTTTCCTGGATGGTCTTGCCCCGGAGCAGCCCGCACAGTATTTCCACTACCACGTTGGCGGTGGGGTCGCAGGTGCAGAGATATTTGATATCCTGGATGACGCCTTCGCGGACGATGATATAGACGTGCATGTAGGCGTGGCTGACGTGGGAGCAAATCCTTATTTTTTCACCCACCGTGTCCATGAATATATCGGGGTTTTCCAGTTCGCCGGTATGCTCGAAGCCGGTTTTACAGAGTCGGCGGTAGAATTTGACCACCAGTTCATCCATGCGCGTCCTGCCTTTACCCGATATTATATATAGCTGCGTTCTTCAAAGATAGTATGCAAAGCGTCCAGGAAAACCCGGCACTCTGCCGCGGTGTTATAGAAGTATAGTGAGACGCGGTAGGTCATGCGGTGCTCGGTGGGCAGCCGGGGCTGCATCCACCCCTGCCCGTATTTGAAATTCAGATAGGAATGAACGCAATAAACGCCGTCCCGCACCATGATATTGCCGCTGTCGCTAAGCTCTTCGGCGATGCCCACGGCGTTGGGGCGTTTGACCTCGAAGGTCAGTATGCCGCCCCGGCTGGCGGCATCGGCCGGGCCGATTATCCTGAACCACCCCGCGTCCCCGTAACGCTTTAGCAGCTCACCGGTCAGGTAGCTGTTCAGGCTGTTCATCTGCGTGCGTATCCTGTCCATGCCCAGGTTCTGTAAATAAGTCACGGCGGCGCCGGCGCCTATCTGGCCGGGGTAGTTCTGGATGCCTACCTCGAAACGCTCCGGCGGCTCCAGCAGGGAATAGCTGTCGTAAGTGGTGTCCCCCACCGTACCCCCGCCCAGCAGGCAAGGCGCGATGGCCTCCGCGGCATCGTCTTCTTCATGGATGGCCTGCCCCAGGTAGGCCTCTTTGCCGTAAAGGACGCCCACCCCCCGCGGCCCGCAGGTCTTGTGGATGGAAAAAGCCAGGAAGTCCACGTCCAGCTTTTGCACGTCGATGGTGTGGTGGGAGGCCGTTTGCGCGGCGTCCAGCAAAACCTTGGCCCCGTTGGCGTGGGCGGCTTGAATGATGGCCGCCGCGGGCACCGTGCCGCCGGTCAGGTTGGAGGTATAGGCCATGCTGACCAGGGCCACTTTCTGTCCGGCCAGCTTCTTTTTATAATCTTCGAGGTCGAAATTGCCCTCGTCATCGGAGTCAACGTGGTCCACTTTTATCAGCCCTTTTTTCTGCAAACGCAGCCAGGGCAGCAGGTTGGAGTTGTGCTCCTTGTCCGTCAGCAGGACGGTATCGCCCGGCTGAAACTTAAAGCCGAGAGCGACGATGTTGAGGGCGTGGCTGGTGTTGTAGGTGAAGACGATTTCTTTTTCCGACCGTGCGTTGAGGAACTCCTTGATGAGGGTGCGCGAGCCTTTGATGTCCTTTTCCGGGTTTCCCTCGATGCGGTCGTTAACTTCCATGGCGAACCAGTGGCGGCTCCGCGCCCCGCCGCAGCCGGGAAAGCCGCGGTAATAATCATCCATGGCGCTGATTACCTGGCTGGGTACCAGGGTGGTGCAGGCGTTATCAAAGTAAACCGGGGGCTTACCGTTGCGCCGTTGCTGCAGCGGCGGGAAGTCTTCTCTTACTTGTTCCACCCATTTTGCGTTATCCATTATTTTCTTCGGTGTATCTAAAAAGGTCCCTGATTAATATATTATACTAATACAACTAAGACAACAACAAAAAAGGTATCATCCGGCACTAACGTATATCAGCTTGCCGCGTATCCGGAAACCCCGGCGCGGCGCCACCGCCGTCCCTGCCTGAAAGAGCTCGATGGCGCGCTTGCCGTGGGGTTTTATTCTTAAACATCAAAACTCGCTGAAGGCCGCGTGAGCGTTTTTCCTTTATACCGGAAGCCGCTAATCTAAAGCCTGGCGGACTGCCCGCCGTCTTCCACGAATACCTGGCCGGTGATGTAGCTGGAGGCATCGGAAGCCAGCAGTATCGCCAGACCCGCCAGCTCGCTCGCTTCCGCGATGCGTCCCATCGGGATTTCATCGGCGCAGTATTTGGCTATCCCCTTTTCCATTTCCTCCAAATTAAGTTTTGGGCCCGGATTGTTATGCCCCAGCTCCGATTTGTGCATGCCGGGGGCGATGCAGTTAACGCGGATGTTGTCTTTAGCGTATTCCATGGCGGCCACCTGGGTAAGCAGGATAATGCCCGCCTTGGCCGCGCCGTAGGCGGCCGGCGCTACTTCCGGCCACTCCGCCCGCAGACCGGCGATGGAGGAAATGTTGATGATGGAGCCGCTCTTCTGCTTTACCATGGCACCCAGGACGTGTTTTAAAGACAGGAACGCTCCCCTGAGGTTGGTGTTGATGACCGCGTCCCATTCCTCGGTGGGGGTTTCGTGGATGGGCCGGGGCATCCTGGCGATGCCGGCGTTATTGAAAAAGATATCTATTTTACCCAGCCGCTTCACCGCATCCGCCACCATTTTTTTAATTTCCGCTTCATCGGTGACGTCCGCCTTGATGGCGATAGCGCGGTGTTTGTATTCAGCTAAAATCTCCAGCGTTTCCGCCAGCTTGTCCGTGTCCCGTCCCACGCAGGCCACATCGGCGCCGTATTGCGCCATGGCGATGGCGAAGGCCCGCCCCAGCCCGCGGCTGGCCCCGGTGATAAGTGCGGTTTTCCCGGAAAGGTCGAATATGTTGTCTTTCGTCATTTCTTTTCCCCTTATCGTTACTTTTTTTGAGTTTATTATATCACGTTGCACTGTACAGGGATACCTGTTTATTAAACCCCCGGGAAAACAATTTTAACACGGCGGTTTGTCTTAATCACGGGGGCAATCGCGGACAGGCTACAGCCGCTTCCGTCACGTGTGTTTCAATATATCTTTAGGCACAATTGTGGTATTATTAAATGATTCTATTGTTCTATTAAAATATCTCATTATTAGAAACACACGGTATCAAGCCCGGGAGGCTGGAAAAAGTCTGCATGATACCCAAATTGAACCCTAATGACCTGGTGATATTCTACACCGTGGCGGAAGAAAAGAGCTTAAGCGCGGCCGCGGAAAAGCTTTTCCTCACCCAGCCCGCCGTCACCTATCACATACAGTCGCTGGAAGAATACACCCGCGTCAAGCTCATCGAGTTTAAGAAGCGCCAGATTGTCCTTACCGCCCACGGCCAGGGACTGCTGAAGTACGCCGCGGAGATATACCATCAGCTGGTTGACGCGGAGAGATTCATCGAGTTTATCCGGGAGTCCAATATCCGCATCGGCATCGCCACCGTGTATGACACCTATATCGGCCCGCTGCTGAACTCCATGTTTGAAACGGAAAACCCGGAAGTAAAGCTGGCGGTAAAAAGCGGCAACGCGTTTGAAATAGTGCAGGACGTGCTGGACACCAAGCTCGACCTGGCGATTGTGCCCCAGTTCGATTACATCAGTGAAAAGCTTAATCACGTCCAGGTCTCCCACCCGGAAAAGATTGTCTGCTTTGCCTCCCCCCACCAGGTTATTGAGAAGGAGTCGCTGGAATGGAAGGATTTGCACGACTATCCCCTGGTGGCCGGGCCGGAGTCCTCCGTTATCCGGAGAATTATCGATAACAAGTTCAAGAGCGAGGGGCTGACCGAGCCGTCACTGGCGGCGGAAGTAGGTTCCGTGTCATGGTGCGTGAGCCTGGTGGAAAACGGCAAAGGCCTGAGCTTCGCGCTGGTCAAGGACATTCAGCAAGAACTGGCCGAGAAGCGACTCAAAATAGTGCCCCTTAAAGAGTCCGTTTCCGTTACCGCCGAGGCGATAACCCGCGGGGATATGCAGAACCCCATTATCCGGCAGTTTATCGGGATGGTCAAAGAAGCGTTCGGCTATACGGACGTATAAAAGCTGTTTTACCGGCAAAAACCGGCTAGTCTATGCCTATCATGACGTTGGAAGCTTTTACGATGGCGTAGACGTCTTTACCGGGTTTCAAACCCAGTCTGTCCGCGGATGACTTGGTGATAATGGAGACCATTTCCACGCCCCCGCTCACCTCGATGATGATTTCAGAGTTGACGGCGCCCGGCGTGACCGCTTTCACCTTGCCCTTGAGAACATTGCGCGCGCTGATTTGCATGGCCCACCTCCGGTAAATATCTCTACCATTCATTAAATACCACCGCATCCTGCTGTACCTATGACAAATGTCACACGGAGGCATTTTGTTCGGCGGAGGTTGCTGGAGTCGGGTAATTGTCCGGCCATCCGGTTCCCTTTCTTAACGTTTTTACGCTTGAACGCCGTATGTGGCGGGTGTATGATTAAAAGGGGTAATTTACCCCCGCTTTACGTTTGTATTTGTACGCAATCCATATCTTTTGAGCCGGAAAATAGTCATCCGCAGAAGAACGTTAATCATGTGTGAAAGGGGGATGATGTCTGATGACAATCACACCCGAAGGCCTTGACCTCTCCCAGTACCGCCGCGAAGAAATCCTCAGGGACGGCTACCGCGTGCTGCTCCGGCCTATCGAGAAAAGCGATGTGCCGTTGTGGATGGCCTTGTTTTCCCGCTTGAGCGAGCACGCCAAGTACCTGCGCTTTCACCGGATTACCAAAGGGATGACGGAGGAAGACGCCCTGCATTACTGCACGGTGGACTATAAAAACTCTTTCGCTTATGTAGCGGAAATAGGTAAAGATAAAGACCGGAAAATCATCGCCGTGGCGCGGTATTACCGCCTGCCCAGGGGGCGCGCCGCGGAAGTCTCCTTCGGCATCGATGATGATTACCAGAGCATCGGCCTGGGCACCCGGCTGATAGAAGCATTGGTGGACGTGGCCCGGGAAAACGATATTAGCGTCTTTGAAGCGGATGTCCTCGGCGAGAACCACAAGATGATGGAGGCTTTCCGGGATTACGGCTTCCACGTTTCCAGCGTCATGGACGGGGGCGTCTATCACGTTACTTTCTCCATCAAGCAGACCCGCACCGTGGACTTGAAGGAAGCCTCCCGCGACCGCACGGCCATACTTGCTTCCCTCCAGCCGATAGTCAACCCCAGGTCAGTGGCCATTATCGGGGCGGCGCGCAATCCCGGCACCATCGGCAACCTGCTGATGCGCTGTATTTTACAGAGCGGCTTTAACGGCATCGTTTATCCGGTGAATCCCAATACGGAAGCGGTGCTTTCGGTCAAGTCCTATCCCTCGGTGATGGATATCCCCGGCAAGGTGGACATGGCTATCATCGCCGTGCCGGCGGCTATCGTCAGCCGCGTCGCCGACGAATGCGGCCGGAAGGGCGTGCGCGCCTTAATCGTCATCTCGGACGGGTTCCGGGAGAGAAACGCGGAGGGCGCCAAGCGTGAGGAGGAGCTGAGAAACATCGCCCTCAGCTACGGGATGCGCCTGGTCGGGCCCAACTGCATGGGTATTATTAATACCGACCCCCAGATAAAGCTTAACGCCACCTTTTCCCAGGTCTATCCCAACGCCGGGAACGTGGCTTTCCTTTCCCAGAGCGGCGCCATGGGGCTGACCATTCTGGAGCACGTGAAAAACCTGAACATGGGACTTTCCACCTTCGTCAGCGTGGGCAACCGCGCCGATGTCTCCTCCAACGACTTTCTCCAGTACTGGGAACAGGACCCGGCTACCAAGGTTATCCTGCTTTACCTGGAGTCGTTCGGTAACCCCAACCGCTTTGCCAGGATAGCCCGGCGCGTTTCCGCCAAGAAGCCTATCGTGGCGGTAAAAAGCGGCACCACCGCCGCCGGCGCCAGGGCGGCCTCATCGCATACCGGGGCGCTGGCCGCTTCGGATGTCGCCTCGGACATACTGTTTAAAAACGCGGGCATTATCCGGGTCAACGCCGTGGAAGAGCTTTTCAACCTGGCCACTTTGCTTTCCACCCAGCCGTTCCCCAGGGGCCGGCGCCTGGTTATCGTGACCAACGGGGGCGGGCCGGGTATTATCGCCGCCGATGCCGCCTCCCGCAACGGGCTGGAGGTCAGGGAGCTTTCCCCCGAGATTTGCGGCAAAATCCGCCCGCTGATGAAGCGGGATATCAACATCGGCAATCCCATAGATACCACCGCCGGGGCCACCGCCCAGGAATACGAGGGCATACTGCGCACGCTGGCCGCCGCTGATGAAGTGGACGCCGTGCTGGCGATATTCGCCCCGCCCATCGTCGTCGAGACCAGGGACATGGAGGACGCTTTGCGGCGCGTGGCGCCGGTGTTCTGGCGCTATAAGAAACCCCTGCTCGGCTGTTTTATCGGGCAGAAAGGCCTCGGCGCCCAGCTCGGTACCCACGGGCACTTTATCCCCCTCTACACCTTCCCGGAAGAAGCGATAGTGTCACTGAGGCGGGCGGCGGAGTATGACGAGCTGCGGCGCAAGCCCCGGGGCAAAATCCCGGTAATCAAAGATATTAAAAAAGTTGAAGCCCGCCACCTGATAAACCGCGTGATTAAAGACAGCGCCCAGCGGCCGCTCTGGCTTTCCCCCGACCAGATAGCGGAGCTGCTGGACTGCTATGGCATACAGCAGGCAAAGATAGTGGTGGCCAGGACCCCGGCAGAGGCCAAAGCCGCCGCGGAAAAGCTCGGGTTCCCGGTGGCGGTGAAACTGGAATCGCCCACCATTACCCACAAAACGGATGTCGGCGGCGTGGTGCTGAACGTGAAATCCAGGGCCGAGGTGGAAGAAGCCTATAAAGTCATCAAGCAGCGGCTGGAAAAACTGGGACGGGCGGGGGAAATGACCGGCGTGACCGTGCAGCAGATGATGAGCGGGGGTATCGAGACCATCGTCGGCGTGACGCAGGACCCCTCCTTCGGGCCGCTGATAATGTTCGGCTCCGGCGGCATTTACGCCGAGCTTATCAAGGACGTTACTCTGAAGCTGCACCCGATTACCGACCTCGATGCCGTGGAGATGATAAACTCGCTGAAAATGACCAAACTATTCGAGGGCTACCGCGGCGCTCCGCCCAGTGATGTTAAAGCCGTCCAGGACCTACTGCTGCGGGTATCGGCGATGGTGGAAGACATCGAGGAAATCGCCGAGCTTGACCTCAATCCGGTAAACGTCATGCCGCGGCAGGAAGGCTACCGCGTTATCGACGCCAGAATCATGCTCAAGTAAGGGCACGTTATCACCTGATATTAAACGTGGAGCTCCGGCGGGCCGGCGGCGGCGCTATGTTGTCGTTTTCGGTTCTCCGTAGCTATAAATGTCATAAATTCGTAATTATTCAAAGGGTCTTTTTATAACATTTTCACCGCAGACGGTTTATAATGTTAAAAACGTAAACAGTATTGGCAAAGACCGCGGCCAGTCCCGGCGGCTGCCAGTCAGTGATAAAGGAGTGAGTGATATGTACAAGAGATTATTAGTCCCGCTGGACGGGTCGGCGCTGGCGGAAAAAGCGCTGCCCTACGCCGTAGAGCTGGCGGCCAAGCTCGGCGCTGAAGTCGTTCTGGTGAATGTCCGCATGCCTTCGGAAGACCCGGAAAAACCGGAGCAGAAAGGCTATATCAGCAAAATCGCCGCTGATGTGGAACAGAATATCAAGAAAAATCCCGGCTGGAAAACGGGAGAAAAAGTTAAGGTGTCCTCGGCCATCATTGGTTCCACCGGTATTTTCGTACACGCCGGGGAGCAGATAGTGGACTACGCGGAGAAAGAAAACATCAGCCTTATTATTATCGCCTCCCACGGCCGGTCCGGCCTCCGGCGCTTTACGCTGGGCAGCACCGCCGATAAAGTGGCCGGCTCGGCTAAATGCCCCGTGCTGCTGGTGAGGGCCGGCAGCGCTATCGGGTCCGTTAACCTGGCCGGTTTGCTGGTAACCCTGGACGGCTCCAAAGAGTCGGAGGCGGTGCTGGAGCACGTGGTCTGGCTGGCGCCCCGGCTCAAGACAAAAGTGTCGCTGCTTAATGTGGCGGAGACCCTTTATCATTATTACCCCACCACCCAGACAATGGGGTATTTCGGGGGCGGCGGCATGATTAAGACGCCCTATAGCGAAGAAGAAATGAAGCCGACCGTGACAATCGGCGAGGAATATTTGAAAAAGGTAAATGACACTTTGGTATCACGCGGCGTTACGGCGGACTACCGGGTAAGAACGGGGACGGCCGCGGAAGCAATCATTGCGGCAGAGAAAGAAACGGGCGCGGATATCGTGGTCATGTCCACCTACGGTCATTCCGGTTTCGGGCGCTGGGACCACGGCAGTGTCGCGGACAAGGTTATACACGGCGGGGAAGTGCCGCTGCTGCTTATCCGTCCCAAGTAGGGCCGGATAGCCGGAATTATTGATGAATCGCAGCGTGGCCGGACCATTAATTGTCTCGGTTTCTCAATAATGCTAAGATAATGACACCGGGGCAGCCGGTCGACCCGATAACGGCTGCCCCGGCCTAAATCCATGCGTATAAATATCAGGCTGCACAAGTCACAGTTCGTCGGCTGGAAAGGCTATCTTTTCACCGCGGCGGCGGTGGTTTTGGCCACCTGGCTCAAGCATCTGGCGGAGCCGGACATTATCCCCGCCAACATCCCCATTCTCTACATCCTGGCTATCGTTTTCACCGCCACTTTCTTCGGGCTGGGGCCGGCTATTGTGTGCTGTGTTCTCAGCTTGATAGCCTACACCTATTTTTTCATACCGCCCATCCATGCTTTCACGCTGAATATAGAGCAGCTGCCTATCATGCTGGTGTTTTTCGTGGTAAGCGTGATTATCAGCTACCTGTCCTCCAATCTCCGGGAAAAGACGGAGGAAGCCCGAAAAGAGGTGGCCATACGCCAGATGCATGAAGCGGAGCTTATCTCCTACCGGGAACACCTGGAAGAGCTGGTGAATCAGCGCACCGCCGAGCTGGAAAAAGTAAATCTTGATTTGAACAATGAAATGACCGCGCATAAAAAGGATGAATGGGAGCTGCAAAAAGCCCATGACGAGCTGGAGCTGCGCATCCAGGAGCGCACCCGGGAGCTGGGCAAGGTCAACCGGGCGCTGGATATTGAAAGGCAGCGGTTCAATGACGTGCTGGAATCACTGCCGATATACGTGATTCTTTTAGCGCCGGATTACCGCGTGCCCTTCGCCAACCGCTTTTTCCGGGAACGCTTCGGCGATTCGTACGGCCAGCGCTGCTATGAGTATTTGTTCGACCGCACCACCCCCTGTGAAAACTGTGAAACCTTTAAAGTCCTCAAGACCAACGCGCCCCACCACTGGGAGTGGACCGGCCCGGACCACCGTAACTACGATATTTTCGATTTCCCCTTCCATGATGTTGACGGCTCGCCGCTGATTATGGAGGTA
The DNA here is from genome assembly GCA_041652735.1 of Dehalococcoidales bacterium. Taxonomy (NCBI): domain Bacteria; kingdom Bacillati; phylum Chloroflexota; class Dehalococcoidia; order Dehalococcoidales; species Dehalococcoidales bacterium. Next base: position 77,440 of record JBAZGT010000005.1, read on the forward strand.
GGCATTGATATCACCACGCAGAAACAGGCGCAGAAAGAGCTGCTCCAGGCCCACGGCGAGCTGGAAATGCGCGTCCTGGAGCGCACCCGGGAGCTCAGTGAAACGCGTGACTACCTGGACAACCTGTTCAACTACGCCAACGCCCCCATCATCGTCTGGGACCTGGATTTTGAGATTACCCGTTTTAACCATGCCTTCGAGCGGCTCACGGGATATGCCGAGGCAGAGATATTAGGCAAACAGCTGGATATACTCTTCCCGGCTGACAGCCTGGAAGAATCTATGAAGCATATCCAGGCCGCCGCCTCCGGCCAGCGGTGGGAGGCGGTGGAAATACCCATTAAAAACAAAGACGGCCGGGTGTATCTGCTGCTCTGGAATTCGGCGAATATCTATGATAGGGAAGGCAAAACGGTGGTGGCCACTATCGCCCAGGGACAGGACATCACCGAGCGCAAAGAGGCGGAGGAAATAGAAAAGCAGGCGGCACATGAATGGCAGACAACATTCAATTCCATTACGGATATGGTCTCCATCCAGGATAAAGAATTCCGGCTGGTGCGGGTGAACAAGGCCTACGCTGATGCCCTCGGGATGAGCGGGGAGCTATTGAAAGGCAAGCCCTGCTATGCCGCGATACACGGTACGGACTGCCCCTTTGAAGACTGCCCCCACGCTGAGACACTGGCCACGCAAAAGACGGTAACCAGGGAGATATTCGAGCCGAGGCTGGGAACGTACTGTGAGGTCACTACTTCCCCCATATTCGATAAAAACGGCGAGCTTACCGGGTCGGTACACATCATCAGGGACATTACGGAACGGAAAAAGGCGGAGAGAATGAAGGACGAGTTCATCAGCCTCGTTTCCCACGAGCTCCGCACGCCGATGACCGTCATCACCGGTTCGTTAAAGACCGCCGCTGCCAAAGGGATATCCCGGGACGATAAAGAGATACTGCTGCAAAACGCCATTGACGGTGCCTCGTCTTTATCCGTCATTCTGGAAAACCTGCTGGAGCTTTCCCGCTACCAGGCCGGCCGCCTCCAGATTCACCGGGAGCCGGTAAACCTGCCGGAAATCGCCCGCGAGGTGATAGAGAAGCTGAAGAACCAGGGCGGCGACCACGTATTTATTACGGATTTCCCCCAAAAACTGCCGCTGGCTGATGCTGACCCTATCAGGGTGGAGAGAATAATCTACAATCTGCTGGAGAACGCGGTGAAGTACTCTCCGGAAGGAAGCGAGATAAAAATCTTTACGCGCCGGGAAAATGAGATGCTGGTCATTGGTGTGGCGGATAAAGGCTCCGGCATATCGCGGCAAGACCAGGGCCGGCTCTTCGAGCTTTTTGAACGGCTGGGTACGGGCGCCCGCTCTCAAGGGCTGGGGCTGGGGCTGGTGGTATGCAAGCGGCTGGTGGAGGCGCAGGGTGGGAAAATCTGGGTGGAATCAGCCCCGGGCAAAGGCGCCGCTTTCTATTTCACCCTGCCGGTACGCGGGCAGGCATGAAGCATTCCCCGCTTGCTATCAGAAGCGGAGCAGCGCGTTGATTTTCCGGGTGATATCTTCCGGATTAAACGGTTTGTGCACAAAGTCATTGGCGCCGGCGCGGAAGGCGGGGTCCTGGTTTTCCGGGCTGGCGCTGAAAGCTATCACCGGCATCGTTGAGGTAATCCGCAGTTCCTGCAGCACGGCAAATCCGTCTTTATCCGGCATGAACATATCCAGCAGCATGATATCGGGGCGGGCCGTGCCGACCAGTTCCAGGGCCTGTACGCCGGAGGAGGCGCAAAAGACCTCGAAACCCTGGAGTTTCAAACCTATTTCTATAAATTTTAAAACTTTAGGGTGGTCGTCAACCACGAGCACGCGCTTCTTCTTTTCCGGTTCAGTCATTATCGTTATGCTCAATCATTCTGCGGTTCATTAGCTTATATTATGAACCATTATGTATTTAGGTGTCATAAAATACAGTATAAAAGTGTAACATTATTGTTACATTAGTTATTAAAAAATGACTATTCATGCGCCGGGGTATAGAATAATCATGATGCCCCGGTTAATAATTGTTTAACAATTTGTGTGTAACAATTAAAGTAAATATCAAATCATTTGTTGAAAGTGGAACTCAAAGAAATTCGATGCATTATTAGCTTGTAAGGAGTTAGCCATGAAGAAGATACACCTCGTTATTATTACGGTGCTGCTGGCGGCGCTGCTTGCCCTGGCGGGTTGCACCGTTACCGGCACCACGGCGCCAGCCTCGGTCACCGCGCCGGTTACCACCGCCCCGGCCATAGTTGCCAACGCCAGTCTGGCCGGGCTGGAAAGCGCCTTTGAGGAAATTTACGCCCGGGTCAATCCCTCTGTGGTCAACATCAGCGTGGTGCAAAAGGTGGACAACCCCTTTACCACCTCGCAGTACAGCGGGGTATTGGGCTCCGGCTTTCTCTGGGACAAAGCGGGGCATATCGTGACCAACAACCACGTGATAGCGGACGGGGACAATATCACCGTGACTTTTTATGACGGGACGGAAGTCCCCGGCACGCTTATCGGCGCTGACGCCGATAGCGACCTGGCGGTGATCAAGGTGGATATGCCCACTGACGCCATCGAGCCGTTGCAGATAGCGGACTCCACCCAGCTTAAAGTGGGGCAGATGGCCATCGCCATCGGTAATCCTTTCGGACTTCAGGGCACGATGACCACCGGCATCATCAGCGGCCTGGGCCGGCTCATTGCCGCCAATGAGAATGCCGTGGGTCCGACTTACAGCATACCGGACATTATCCAGACGGATGCCGCCATCAATCCGGGCAACTCCGGCGGCGTGCTGCTGGACGATACGGGCAGCCTTATCGGCGTGACCAACTCTATCGCCACCACCACCGGCACCTCGGCGGGGGTCGGCTTCGCCATACCTTCGGCTATCGTGGAGAAAGTGGTCCCGGCGCTGATAGAGACCGGGCACTTTGACCATCCCTATATCGGGGCTTCCATTCTTTCCCTGACCTCGGCCCTCTCAACCGCCATGGATTTACCGGCTAACCAGCGCGGCGCCATGGTGTCCACGGTGACCGTGAACGGCCCGGCGGATAAAGCCGGCCTCCGTGCCAGCGGGAAGACCGTCACCATCAACGGCCAGGAGATAGAGGTGGGCGGGGACGTGATAATCGCCTATAACGGGCAAACGGTAAAAAGCTCGGATGATTTGATTACCCTGCTGGCCCGCACCGGCACCGCCGGGGACGTGGTTACCCTGACCGTGCTGCGGGACGGCCAGGAAGTCCAGGTGGCAGTTACCCTGGGCGTCCGCCCCGTTTCCTAAAAAGTAAAACCGCCTGGAATTATAACGGGCGGCGCCATTATTGACCTCTCCTCCCGCCCCCTTCTCCCGCGGCGGGTGGGGGAGCCGGGGGGTGAGTTCAGACTTTATATTTGACATTCCCCCGGCCTCCCCGCTATTATTTGGGTGCGATTTTGATTTCCGGGATATTATTTTGAAGCAGTTCCGCGTACTGATAGTGGATGATGAGCAGCGTATCATCAAGTTCTTAGACCTGAAGCTCAAAGCCTCGGGGTATGAGGTGATTACCGCCAGTAACGGGATGGAAGCTCTAGCCCAGGTGCAGACCCAGGAGCCGGACCTGGTGGTGCTGGATGTCATCATGCCCGGCATCGACGGCTTCGAGACCCTCAAGCAGATTCGCGCGGTGTCCCCGGTCCCGGTCATCATTCTCAGCGCCGTGGAAGGCAATATCGATAAAATTAAGGGTCTGAAGCTGGGCGCCGATGATTACCTGTCCAAGCCTTTTAATCCCGATGAACTGGTCGCCCGTATCGAGGCGGTACGGCGGCGCATGGTACCCGCGGAAAACCGCAAGGTGGTGGACTCCATTACGCTGGGGTATCTCACCCTGAATCAGAAAAATCACCTCGCCATCGTGGATGGGAAAGAGATACAGCTCACCCGCATCGAGTGGCTGCTGCTCAGTGAGCTTATCCGCAACGCCGGTAAGCTCATGCTGTACAGCGACCTGCTTACCCGGGTCTGGGGACCGGAGTACCGCAATGATGTGCAGATATTGCGTACCTGGATCAGCCGTCTCCGCCACAAGATAGAAAAAAACGGCGATAGCCCGCTTATCCGTACCATCCCCAAGACGGGCTACATGATAAATCAGCCACCGGACTAATACAAAAGGTTCTTTCCGCCGCCCCGCCTTTTCCCCCCACGATGTGATATTTTTGTTACAATTACCGCCGCTATTTTATGACTTTGCCACCGCCGTTCCTCTAAAATAGTAATATGTTGGCGTTAGAGGAAGCACCCATGACAATCACAGCGGACAATTCAAACTTCAGGCAGGCAAGGGGCGCGGTAGCCAGGGTTCTGCTCGACCATGCCGCGGCTAACACCGGTACGGGACTCGCCCAGCGGGACATCGCGGCCAGGACGGGCGCGGACTGGTACACCGTGCACATTTCTTTAAAGTCCATCCGTGACGAGGGGGCCATCAAGATGGAGCGCAACCGCATCATCGTCAATAAAGAGTCGCTCCAGAGACTGGCACTGGAGGCCGGCGCGGTATAAAGCCGGTGGGGCGGGGCGGCGGGGGTGGATTGCCTAGTTTCTTTTTCAGTATAGTTCCGTTTATTCACCTGCGGGCAAAATAGCGCCCGTTTTTGTTTATCCCCCATGATTTTCCATCACATCACGGTGTTGTCTCACCGAACAGGAAGCGTTCCGGGTTTACCGAGCAGAACAGACGCTTTTGCTCCGCCGTCAGGTACGGCGTGCCGGAAAATATCTGGATGTATCGGTTGTAAGAATCGACCGAGAACAGATTGATGGCAAAATCCGAGCCGAACAGGATGCGTTCCGTGAGTTTCTCCCGGTGTTTTTTATCCGGCAGGCTGTCGATGATAAATCTCAGGTTGCGGTAATAGCGCTCGCTGGCGCCGCGCATGGCAAAGTCCGCGTACACGTTTTCGTATTTCAGCACCAGGGCGATTATTGCTTGCAGACGGTCCTGTTCCGCCGGGGGCACCAGGCCGAAAAACCTCCGGCCGTTAGCCGGGAAATGGGCGATGTTGATTTTCAGCGAAGGGTATGCCGCCAGGACACTGGCCCATTTGGAAATCCTGGTGAAATCCTGCAAGTCCCCGGGGGAGACGGCCACGAACCCGCCCCGGCTGCCGTGGCAGGTGATAGGCAGGCGTTTGCGGCAGCAATAATCATACAGGTAGTTCACCCGGGACAGCAGCTCCGGGTTATACGGCCAGGGGTCGAACCCCAGCGGCGGGTACACCTTGATGCCGGTAAAGCTGTTGCCCTTCAACCGCTCGATATCGCCGTCGAAGTTCCCCGCGCTGGCCGCCAGCTCCGCCCGGCTGCGCCGGTAATCATGGAAATATTTTTCCAGCATCAGCTCCAGGTGCGGTATGTCATAGTTCTCCGTGTTCAGCCCCAGGAACGGGTAAACTTCCAGGATTCTCTCCGCGCCGTCCGCCAGGAAAGAGAACTTTTTAGCTAAATCCGGGGTGGTGGCGGTAGCCCGGTATTTCCGTATGGCGTTAAACACATCCGCCACCTGGGCCACTATCGGCTTTTCCCCCGGCTGGTAGTGCAGGGACGGGTCGTTGTGCCTGCTTTTGTACCCGAAGTCCATCATCAGCGGCGTCAGGACGATTCTCCGGTAGCTGTTCCCCCCCACCGTCATCTCACTGTCTTTCAATAGCCGGCCGGGGCGCTCCCGCAGGCAGTTTTCGATGATAAGAAAGAAGCTGCCGATATCGCTTTCCATGACGGATAAAAGATTGCGCGCTCTCCTTAACAGGCGGTTGACCGTGCGCATCACGGTGGACCTGAGCCGCGGTGACAGCGCCGGAATGACCAGCAGCAAGGACAAAAATGCCCCGGCCGCTAACGGGAAAAGCCTGATTTTGAACCTTTTTAAAAAGGCGTTAAAAGAGGGGTGGCTCAGGGTGAAGGCGTGCAGGTGGATATCATAGAACGTGTCATTGTTGGTCATGACGCTGCCTCCTGAATAACATAAGCTCTGAAACAGAACTCCGGCCGCAGTATCTTTCCGGCGGTTTTCAAGGCAAGCGGCAATCAAAAACGCTTGTTCCTGTGGATATTGGGGCTAAAGTCCGGTCAGCGTTTTAATCTAGCACCGGTAAAAAACGGCGTCAATAGTTGGCTGACGCATTATGAGGATATTTTCCGGGGGTGAAAGCGGACCGGCCGCGCTATTCCTTTTTGGGCCAGGAGGTAGGGTAGTGGAGGCAGGCTACCTGGTGCCCGTCGCCGGCATCGGCCAGCTGCGGCACGGTGGTGGCGCAGGGCTCGAACACTTTGAAGCAGCGCGGATGGAAGACACAGCCGGAGGGCGGATTAATGGGGCTGGGGACTTCCCCCGTGAGAATAATGATGTCCCGCTGTTTTTCCACGGAGGGGTCCGGGATGGGCACGGCGGAAAGCAGCGCCTGGGTGTAGGGGTGGAGGGGTGATTCGTAGAGACTATCGCGGTCGGCTATTTCCATGATTTTCCCCAGATACATCACCACCACGCGGTCGGAGATATGGCGTACCACCGCCAGGTCATGGGAGATAAACAGGTAGGCGATGCCGAACTGCTCTCCCAGGTCATCCAGCAGGTTGATAATCTGCGCCTGGATGGAAACGTCCAGCGCCGAGATAGGCTCATCGCAAACGATGAAAGTGGGCTGTAAAGCCAGCGCGCGGGCGATGCCGAGACGCTGACGCTGGCCGCCGCTGAACTCGTGGGGATAGCGGTCCGCCATGTAAGGGGAAAGGCCGACGATGCTGATAAGCTCATCGATTCTGTCCCGGTAAGCCGGGGTATGGTGCATGTTATGGATGCGCATCGGTTCGCCGATGATATCGGAAGCGGTGAACCGGGGGTCAAGGGAGTCATAAGGGTCCTGGAAAATGAGCTGGAGATTGCGGCGTAAAGGCCGCAGCTCCTTGTTGGATAGCCGGCACAGGTCTTTCCCCTCGAACAGCACCTCCCCGCTGGTGGCGCGGTAAAGCTGGAGCAGGCATTTGCCCAGGGTGGTCTTGCCGCAGCCGCTCTCTCCCACCAGCCCCACCGTTTCCCCCCGGTGGATTTTAAAAGATACGCCGTCCACCGCTCTCAGTTCACCCACCCTTTTCTGCCGGACAAGACCGGCGGTGATGGGGAAATACTTGGTAAGATTTTTTATTTCTACAATTACTTCGTTGTTGGTCATTATTCGGTCCTATCCGGTGTAACCAGGTAGCAGGCTACAAAATGCCCCGGTGTTATTTCCGTTACCGGCGGGAAAGTCTGGCGGCAGATATCCATGGCGTGGGTGCAGCGCGGATTGAAGGCGCAGCCCGGCGGCGGCGATATCATATCCGGCGGCTGCCCCTCGATAGGCTGGAGGCGCGTCTTCCGCGGCTCGTCCAGGCGCGGCACCGAGCCCAGCAGCCCGCGGGTATAGGGGTGGGAGGGGTTATGGTAAATATCCAGCGCCGAGCCGTTCTCCACGATATGCCCGGCGTACATGACATAGACGCGGCGCGCGTAACGGGCGACGATGCCCAGGTTGTGCGTAATCAAAATAAGAGCGGTGTTGAGCCGCTGGGTAATGCCGCGGATTAGCTCCAGCAATTGCGCCTGGATGGTGACGTCGACCACGGTGGTGGGTTCATCGGCGATAATCAGTTCCGGCTCGCAGGAAATGGCCAGGGCAATCATGGCGCGCTGGCGCATGCCGCCGCTGAACTGGTGCGGGTACTCTTTCACCCGCTGGTCGGGCTGGGGAATGCCCACCAGTTTGAGCAGCCGTACCGCTTCTTCCCACGCCTCGGCGCCGTGCAGGTCGCGGTGCTGTTCCAGCGCCTCGGTTATCTGGCGGCCGATGGTCAATACCGGGTCGAGCGAGGTCAGCGGCTCCTGGAAAATCATGGCGATGCGGTCGCCGCGGATATCCAGCAGCTTGTCCCTGGGCATGGTTACGATGTCCTGCCCGTCGAACATGATTTTACCGCTCACTATCTTGCCCGGGGGGTCCGGGATAAGGCGGAGGATGGAAAGGGCGCTTACGGTCTTGCCGCAGCCGCTTTCCCCCACCAGGGCGATAGTCTCCCCCCGGTTCACGGCATAAGACACGCCGTCAACCGCCTTGACGATGCCGTCCTGGGTGTGAAACTGGGTGGAAAGGTTAAGGACTTCCAGTAATGGTTTTTCACTCATCTTCTTAACCTCGGGTCAAGGGCGTCACGGAGTCCGTCACCCAGGAAGGTGAAGGATAACATCAGTATGGCGATGGCGATAGCCGGGAAAAGGACGAGGTGCGGCGCCGCGAAAATAACGTTATTGCCGTCCCTTATCATGGCGCCCCAGCTGGGTGTGGGCGGCTTGACGCCGATGCCGATGTAGGCCAGCGCCGCCTCCGCGAAAATGGCGCGCGGGATGTTGAAAGTGACCGCCACGATAATCGGGCCGAGTGAATTGGGGATGAGATGGCGCATGGTAATATAGCTGCCGAAGCCGCCGAATACCCGCGCCGCTGTCACAAAGTCACGCTGCTTCAAAGCCAGGGTCTGGCCCCGCACCAGACGGGCGACATTCACCCAGGAAACGAGGCCGATGGCCAGGAATATCATGTAGATGCTGCCGCCCAGGATGCTGCGCAGAAGGATGATGAGCAGCAGGTCCGGGAAGGCGTAAACCACATCCACGAAGCGCATCATCAGGTTATCTACTTTACCGCCGGCGGCGCCGGAAATAGCCCCTAAAGGCAGGCCGATGCCGATTACTATAAGCTGGGTAAAGATGCCTACCGCCAGGGAGGTGCGTGCGCCGAAAATCAGCCGCGTTAAAACATCCCTCCCCAGCTCATCCGTGCCCAGCCAGTGTGCCGCGCTGGGGCCCTTGAGGACACTGTTCAGGTCCTGGCTGGCGAAGTCATACCGGCTGAAGAAGGGGTAAATGATGGTGGTAAGTGCAATGAAAATGATGATAATGCCGCCGGTTATCGCCAGACGGTTCCGCTTGAGCCGGATAAAAGCATCGCTCCAGAGGCTGCGGTGCGGCCGGATTGAATCTGTAATTACTGTCACGGTTTCATTCCTCAATCAAAACGTATCCGCGGGTCTATCACCGCGTAAAAAACATCAACGATAAGGTTGATGGCGGCTACCGCGAACGCATAAAACAAAATACTTCCCATGATCAGCCCGTAATCGCGCGCGAAGACCCCGTTAACGAAGAGCCGTCCGATGCCGGGTATGGAGAAAAGGTTTTCAATAATAAAAGACCCGGAGATAAGGAAAGCCAGCTCCGGGCCGGCCACGGTAATCACCGGTATCAGGGAGTTGCGCAGGATATGGCGGAAAAGGATAACGTGCTGCCGGATGCCCATAGCCTGGGCGGTGCGTACATAGTCCTGCCGCATTACTTCCAGCGTGCTGGCCCGCGTAATGCGTGCGATGAAAGCGGCCGGCAGGGTGGCCAGGGCAAAAGCGGGCATGATAATCTGCTTGACGCTCCCCCAGCCGCCGGTAGGGAGCCAGTGCAGCTTCACGGAAAAAATAATAATAAGCAATATTCCCAAAACAAAGCCGGGAATACTGGCAAAAATGGTGGAAAATAATACGGAGAGATAATCAATTATTGAATTTTGTTTGAGGGCGGCCGCCATTCCCAGGGGAATGCCGATGATAATAGCCAGGGCGAAAGCTACTACTCCCAGGGTGGCTGTCTTGGGCAGCCCGGTCAATAAAATGGAGGTCACGCTGCGGTCCTGGCGGGAATAGGATACCCCCAAATCGCCGTGGAGCAGGTTTACCAGATAATCGCCGAACTGGACGAAAAACGGCTTGTCCAGCCCGTACTTCTTATTGAGGGCGTCCACCACCTGTGGGGCCAGGGTCTTTTCTTTATCCCACGGCCCGCCGGGGACGAGATGCATCAGGGAGAAGGTGATAAAGCTGACCACCAGCAAGACCACGATAAGCCAGAATATACGGTGGATTATGAATTTTGTCATCTCGTCCTAACAGGGAGAACCAGGGGAACCATTTCAGCCCCCTGATTCTCCCCTAAAGCTGCTTTTTCAGCGGTTATTACTTTATATAGACGTTGGCGAAGAACATGTCGCCGGGGGCGTCCCCGTCCATGCCGGTGTATTTCAGACCCTGGACGGAAGGTTTAACCAGGCGGAAACGCTCGCGGTACTGGATGAAGAGGACGGGAGCATCATCCACGATCATTGCCTGAGCGTCGGCCCACAGCGCCAGACGTTTGGTATTGTCAAGCTCTTGCTTGGCCTGAACACAAAGATCATCGAAGGCCCCGTTGCTGTAGCCGGTGTGGTTGTTGCCGGCGCCGGTGCCGAACAGTTCCGGCAGCCAGTTATCGGGGTCGGGATAGTCCGCGCCCCAGCCGTACCACGCCCAGGTGTATTGCTCGGCGTTGACGGCCTCGGTGAAGGCCTTGCGCTCCATCGGCTCAATAGAAACGTCGATGCCCAGGTTGACTTTAATCTGGTTCTGGACGAACTGGGCAATCGTCGGGTTGACGCCGGTATCGGCATACTGGAGCCGCAGTTCCGGCACATCGCTGCCGTCCTCTTTGTAGCCGGCGGCCACCAGGAACTCTTTGGCTTTGGTCACGTTAAAGTGGTAGTCGGCCCCCAGGCTGGCATCGTAGCCAGGCATGCCCGGCGGAATCCAGCTGTAAGCCGGTTGGCCTACGCCCGCCCGCACGTTATTGATGAAAGACTCGCGGTCAATGGCGGCGTTCAGCGCCTTGCGCAGGTTCTTGTTATTAAAAGGCTCCACGTTGACGTTGAACTGGAAGGCGAAGGTGACCAGCTCCGGATAACGCAGGATTTCTTTACTCAGGGTCGCGTCGTCCATGACGGATTGTTCGATGCCGGCCGGGACCTGGGAGATATCCAGCTCGTTGTTCAGGTAGGCGGCATACTCCGAGTTGATATCCGTAATCATCTTGAGGACCACCTGGTCCAGCTTGGGTTTGGTGCCCCAGTAATTGGTGTTCTTCACCAGGGTGATATGGTCTTCATGCGCCCATTCCGTCATGATGAAGGGGCCGTTGCCGATGTAATGCGCCGGCTCCGTCCACTGGTCGCCGTACTGCTCGATGATGTCCTGGCGAACGGGGTAAACGGGCCAGAGGGCCATCAATTGCAGGAAGGTGGGGCGGGGGGCGTAAAGTTTGATTTCCAGGGTGGTGTCATCGATAGCTTTAACACCGATAGCATCCTTGAGCTGTGCTTTGGTGGCGTCATCGGCATCGATAGCCGAATAGTAAGTTTCACCGCCGACGATGTCGAAATAGAACGATGTGTATTCAGCCGCCAGGTCGGGGCTGAAAAGGCGTTTAATACTGTATTCATAGTCGCTTGCGGTGACCTTCTGGCCGTCGCTCCAGGTGACCTTGGAGTTCAGTTTGAAGGTGTAGGTCTTGCCATCGGCGGAGATGCCCTTGTTGGCCACGGTGGGGATTTCCTTAGCGCCGACGGCGGTGAGGCTCAGGTCCTGGTTGAAGCCGAGCAGCCCTTCAAAGACCTGCATGATAACGGTGCGCTCGGTGGACCATGAGGCGCGGTTGGGATCGATCTGGGAAGGCTCTCCCGAGATATTGGCGCGCAGTACTTGCGGCGTGGAGGAGGTGGATGAAGAACAGGAGGGAAGCACCACCAGCGCGGCAATTACCACAAGAGAGAAGAAAAGAGTAAGTAATTTCTTGACCATTGTTCCTCCTTTTTTATTTTTCCGGGCAAATCACGCTTCGCCCGATTCCATAACTTAAGAAAGCAGGAAATATATTAAAAAAGGCGGATAGCTACCACCTTTGTGTTGGAGAAGAGAACACCCCCCTTTCAGCGATATAACTTTAGAATTATATCTTTAATATTATAACCACAAACTTTGCATATATCAAAAAAATGTTTCTGTATTGTTAAGATTAGCTTAATATATGTGTTTTTTTTAAGAATGTCAAGGGCAAAGCTGATATTTTGCCCCGCCCGCCTCAGAAATATTTGTTTCCCCCGGTTTCATATAATATAATTGCGTAAAGAATCCGCGCTGCTTAAGTCATCCCTTAGCCCATTCATTAGCGTCTATAATCAGGGTATTTTTCCGGCGCGGGCGCGCCGCGGGAGGTAAATGAACAGGGAGTTCAGGATTTCCGCCGGGGCTATCGTCATACATGAGGCTAAAGTGCTGCTGGTGAGGTATAACGACCGCTCCGGGCGGAGCTACCTGGTGGGGCCGGGCGGCGGCGCGCTGATTAACGAGAGCACCAGCCGGGCCGCGGTAAGAGAAGTGCGGGAAGAGACCGGCCTTGAAATAAGCCCCGGAAAGATACTCTTCGTGGAAGACATGCTTTCACTCAGGCACCGGATTACCAAGATATGGTTCCTCTGTGAACTGGTGGGCGGGAAGCTGGCCGGGACACGGGGCGCGGCGGAAGAAGCCATAATCGAGGCCGGATGGTACCGGAGAGACCGGCTGGATAACGAAGTTGTTTACCCGGCCCCGCTTTTGCGGTATGACTGGGGTGCTTTTTATAAGGATAACTGGCAGACCATCTACCTGGAACTGCGGGAAGTCGACTTTTAGTTAACGGAGGAGGTACTGACATGGACCGGATACCGGCACAGGCTGATGTAATCGTAATAGGAGCCGGGGCGGCGGGGCTGGCGGCGGCTTTAACGGCGGCGGAGGGGGGCGCTAAAGTCGTTTTGTTCGAGAAGGAGCGCTCGCCGGGGGGCACCTCCAACTTCTTCGAGGGTACCTTCGCCGTGGAAAGCGATATGCAGCGGGAAAGGTACATCACCTACAGCCGGGACGAGGCTTTCAAGAACATCATGGAGTACAACCACTGGCTGGCCAACCCGCGGCTGGTGCGCGCCATCGTCAACGAGTCCGGGGCTACCATAGGCTGGCTGCAAAAGCAGGGAGTGGTCTTTACGGACGCTACCATCAATATGCCGGACGCGCCGCGCACTTACCACGTGGTGAAGGGAAAAGGGGAGGCGGCGGTCATGGCCCTGACCCTGAAAGCCAGGGAAAAGGGGGTGGATATCAGGCTGGCCGCGCCGGTAAAGAACATCGTGAGGCAGGGCGAGCGCATTACCGGGGTGACGGTGGAGACGGACGGGCAGAAAGTAACGGTCAGCGCCGGGGCGGTAATCATCGCCAGCGGCGGCTACGCCAACCATAAAGAGTGGCTGAAAAAGTACACCGGGTTCGACCTGGGGGTCAACCTGGTGCCGGTGGGCAATGTGGACAAGACGGGGGACGGTATCAGGATGGCCTGGGAGCTGGGGGCGGCGGACGAGGGCAAAAGCCTGCTGGAGCTTTACCGGGTGGGACCGGCGGGGCCGGACTTCAACATGGGCAGCCAGCTGGAATACGCGGTCGTCCAGCCGGACCTCTGGGTCAGCCCGCAGGGCGAGCGCTTCTGCGATGAGAGCATCGCTTTTTATGACGCCACGGTGGGGAACGCCAACGCCAGGTTCAAAGAGGGCTTCACCTACAGCCTGTTTAACGACGCCATCATACAGCGGATGCTGGAGAGGGGCATCGACAAGAACCCGGTAATCAGCGTGCCGCCGGGCAGCAAGCCGGTGGACATCTATAAGGAAATAGACACCGCGCTGGCGAGAAAGACCTCCGAGCTGTACGCGGGGGATACGGTAGAGGAGCTGGCCGCGCAAATGAAGGTGAGTCCGGCGGTGCTCCGGGCCACCATCGACGAATACAACGCTTTCTGCGATAAACGCCATGACGACCTTTTTGCCAAGGACCCCCGGTATCTTTATCCCCTGAAAAGCCCGAAGTACTACGCGGTGAAAGCCCGGACGGTCTTCCTGGGGACGATGGGGGGCATAAAAATCAATGAAAGGGCGGAGGTGGTGGCCAAAAGCGGGGCGGTCATGCCCGGGCTATACGCCGCCGGGTTCGACGCCGGGGGGATGTACGGGGACAGCTACCCCATCAAGTGCGCCTCCGGGCTGTCATCGGCGTTTGCATTCAACTCCGGCCGCATCGCCGGGAGGAACGCGCTGAAATACACCGGGAAATAGGACTTTCTGTCATTGAAAAAAGGCCGGCGGAACAGGCGGCAGTCTCCCGTCCTTCTTTCCCCCTGTCCCTTCCGCCCCGACATTATCCTCTTGTTTTTTCCCGTTCTTGGCTGCATTATTAAATAACCTGTCCGTGTATTGCGTCTTGTCATTAATAAATGATGGTATTTTCGACTGCTTGACATAAATTAAAAAACAAATACCCGGTTTTTGAAGCTGACTTAACATATAACAAAAAACAAATACTTGAAGCTGATTACTCGTGGGAAAAGGAAAATAAATAAAAAAAACAATTACAATTCTTTTACCCGCCCGTCCCGCCGCCTGGATTCCCGCTTTCGCGGGAATGACATTTTGGTTAAAGCCATGATAGAGATTGCCAAACAATGACGGGGGGAACTGGTTTCACTCCCGCCCTTATAATCCGCCGGCTATTTTTTCTTTATCCTTAAATTTCCACTCGCGGATTTCCCCGCGCGGCACCAGAACAAGACCGGCGGTTCCCGGAGCCCGGACAATATCGAGTATTTTCCCCGCTACTTCTTCCGGTGTCTTGCCCGTGGTGTCCAGATGAATCGCATCCTGTGCTTTGGCCGCGCGCGCAAACCGTAACTCCGGCCCGGTCACGCCGTCCCGTGCGGCGCTTCTGGCGGCCAGGGCGGGAGTTGAACAATGCAGCATGAAGAACAGCAGGTCATAGTCCTTTGCTCCAATCCCGTTAAGGATGCCATCGGTAATCCATTTTTCCGTAAGGACCACGGACGATAATAGGACGTAATCGAATTTGGATTCAAGGTAGGTATTGAGGACGAAAGACATATTCCTGTCGCTATTGCGCAGACGCGGGTCTTCCACGGAAAAAGGATTGACGCACCAGACATCGTCGCCGTCCAGCCAGGCCGCGTTCTGCAGAGATGCAAACACTTTCGCCGCGCAGGTAGTTTTGCCGACCCACGGCGGGCCGCTTATCATGATCAGAAGCTGTCTTTTTGGTGCCATATTTACTGTAGTTCCTGTTTCTCTTAAGCGCTGAACGAAGAATGGACCGGTGAAAACCCCAACCTCCCGGCGATGCGTAATGACGGTATGTTGTTCGCGTAAGCCCCGTACCAGGCAATCCCACCCTGGTCGAGAATAAATAGCGTGCCCGCGGCAACAACATCGAGGGCATAACCCTGTCCCCGTAGCGGTCCTTCCGTCGCCACGCCAAACCCGGCCACATCATCGCCTCGCCAGAAAATGACGGCAACGCTGGCGCAGCGGGGGCCATATTCGGGCAAAAGAGCGGCGGGCACCGTGGGGTCGTTGTGGTAGCAGGCAAAGGCCCAGGTGAAATCACCCGTCTCCGATGAACGCCGTTCCCCTAGGCGTAATGCATAATCTCCGGCAGGGATGTCCTTCTTTTTTAAAGCCGCCACGTCATGCCGGGGCTTAACCGGGCGGAATTTTTCACGCTCCGTAAGAAAGTAGTCGAGACCGTACATCTCATCGAGAGATGCCGCATCGGCGGACGGCAACGCCCTTTTTATTGCCGCGAGGCCGAAGGGCGAAAACAGCTCCCGGTCCGTCAGCGATTCCGCACAATCTTTCACCGCTGTCACGATGCGCGGAATGCCGGTTACCAGGATGCCGCTATTACCTGTAATACGCTGGACGAGCAGCCGGTTCTTTGGCTTATCCGTCCTTGCCCCGGACACGCGAACGCGCACTCCTTCATCCGGGAACGCCTGGAGAGGCAGTCCGGCGGCATTCTCGACCCATTGGCGTACACGGTCATCCATCGCCAAAACCCTTCCCTACAGCTTATCCTCGTCCAGCGGGGATAAAGGCAGGCCCCCGCCCACGCAGATATCTTCCCCCGTCACGTAAGAAGAAAGCCCGGAGGCCAGGAATAAAGCCACCCCGGCGATGTCCTCCGGCGTGCCCATACGGCGCATCGGGACTTTTTTATTGAGCTTTTCCAGCAGGCCCGGCTGCTCTTTCAGGATATCGGTATAAAAGTCGGTCAATATCGGGCCGGGCAGGATGGCGTTCACGGTGATATTCAGGTGCGCCAGCTCCACGGCCAGGTCCCGCGTCAGTCCCAGCACCCCGCCCTTGGCGGCATGGTAATGCACGATGGGCGCTGGCGGGCTGACGGCCCCCATGGATGAAAGGTTGATAATCTTGCCGTACCTGTTCTTTTTCATTACCGGCACCACCGCCCGGCAGCACAGGAACTGGCCTTTCAGGTTGATGTCTATTATCTTGTCCCAGGCCGCCTCCGTGGTGTCCTCTATTTTAGCGTCGCCGGAGACGCCGCCGGCGTTATTCACCAGGATATCTATTTTCCCGTACCTCTCTACCGCGAGGTCGGCCAGGGCCTGGACCTGTTGACCATCGGCAACGTCGCACCTGACAAAAAAAGCCTCCCCGCCCCCCTTTTTAATGTCCGCCGCGGTCTTTTCGCCCTTGTCCGGGGAAATATCCGCGATAACCACCTTCGCGCCTTCCGCGGCGAACCGTACCGCGATGCCCCGCCCGATGCCCGCCGCCCCGCCGGTTATGACAGCCACCTTGTCTTTAAGCAGCATTGCAGCCTCCCGTGAACGCATTTCAAGTCTCAATATACCCGATATGACGGTAAGTGACAAGTAATAGGGGACAAGTAACCAACCTCTCTCCCTCTTATCCCTTTCCCCGCTGGCAAGGAGAGGGAGGATGATTGTGTTAAGTTTCAAGTGACAAGTAACAAGAACAGATAACGTATCAGAAAGCTTCAGTTTTTTTATCATGGTTTTAAGTTTTGATTTTTGAAATTATTTAGTATTTAGAGCTTAGGATTTAGAGCTTTCCCTCCGATATTGTATAATAGGTCAACAGTCTTATTCTGATTGCAAAAAGGAGATGATGCCTATCATGAGCAGCCTGCAAGGAAAAACAGCCCTGGTCACCGGCGCCGCCAGCAAGCGGGGCATGGGCCACGCCATCGCCATAAAGCTGGCTAAAGAGGGGGCGGATGTCATCGTGGCGGACAAGTTCGCTACCCCCAAGAGCATGTTCCCCGGCGATGAAAAATGGGGCGGCCTGGAGGAAATCGTCAGGGAAATCAAGGCGCTGGGCCGGAAAGGCCTGGCGTTGACGCTGGATATCAATGTCAACCGGGAAATAGAAGCGGCGATGGGTAAAATCCTGGAGCAGTTCGGCCGGCTGGACATACTGGTTCATGCCGCCGCCATCCGCGGGCCGGTGGGCGTTAACGTTATCGACCTCGCGGAAAAAGACATAAGGTCGGTTATCGACATCGACCTGGTGGGGGCGTTCCTGGTCTGCAAAGCGGCAGCGCGCATGATGGTGGCGGGGAAAAAAGGGGGGAAGATGGTCATCTTCTGCTCGCTGGCGGGCACTCACGGCGTGACGGGCAGCGCGGCCTATTCCGCCGCCAAGTACGGCACCATCGGGCTTACCAAGAGCCTGGCGCTGGAGCTGGCCAAATATCAAATCAACGTCAACGGCATCAACCCGGGCATGATTGTGACCAACCTGCGGGATGATGCCTTCCAGAAAATGGCGGAGGCGGAGGGCATCAGCTGGGAAGAGGCGCGCAAGAAAGACCAGGGCGGACTGGCTAACCGCATCCCCTGGGGGCGGCTCGGCACCCCGGAAGAGGCGGCGGACCTGACCTATTTCCTGGTCTCCGACCTGGCAACCTACGTCACCGGCGAGGTGATTGCGCTGGGCGGCGGGGTGACTTAGGGGGAAAGGGTGAGTTTACGGTAGACAGTTTTCAGTTGACAGTTGACAGTAGGGGTTAGGGGCAAAAGATAAAAATGAACTACCCTATAGATAAAAACTACTATACAGACCGCCGGGATAAGCTTTTAGCCGATTATGCCGAAGACGCGCGGCGCTGGAGTCCGCTGGTATTCGGCCGCTATGGGGAAATACAGGGGTTCCGGATTTTGCAGGAAGCGCGCCAGAATTTTGAAAACCTGATTCCGCAGATACCCTACATCGGCGGGGACGAGAATATTTATACCAAAAACCTGGTCGATTCCGTGCGCTACCTGGCGCTTTACCAGGCCATGAAGAAATTCGGCAAGAGCGTGGAAGAGGCGGGGAAAATAATCTATGACGTCTGCCTGGTTAAAGCCGGCGAGCCGCGCCCGCCCATCCCGCCCGGCGAGTTTCTAACGCCGGAACAGCTATGGGAACGGAGTAAAAAAGCCGCGGCAAGGACACAGGAAAAGCGCTATCCCGGCGATTACGTCTATACGTTCGTCCCCGGCGACGGTAAAAAATTCGATAGCGGCCTGGATTTCACCGAATGCGCCTCCATGAAGTTTTACCATGAGCAGGACGCCGATGAGCTTCTGCCGTACTACTGCTATCTCGATTTCGCGGCGGCTCAAGCGCGCGGTACCGGTTTTACCCGCACGATGTCCCTGGGCGAGGGACAGGGCAAATGCAATCACCGCTTTAAGGTTAAAGGCAAGACGGAAGCGCCCTGGCCGCCGCCGTTTTTAAAGAAAGACCGCCGGAAACGAACTAAAAAAAATAATGTGGCCGCCATAGCCGCTTTCGCGGAATACCTGACCTCCACCTGTTATGAAGATTTACCGGAAGCCGCGGTAGCGTCCGCCAAGCAAGAGGTGCTGGACAGTCTGGCTACCGCCCTGGGGGGTTCCGGCAAAGCGGGCGTGGCCGAGCTGGTGGAGGTGGCGCAGGAGTGGGGCGGTGCCGCCCAGAGCACGGTTATCGCTCACGGTTTCAAGTGCCCCGCCCCCAACGCCGCCCAGGTCAACGGCACCATGATACACGCGCTGGACTACGATGACGGCCACCAGATGGCGCTGGTGCACATCGGTTGTGTGGCGGTGTCCACCGCTTTCGCCGCGGCGGAGCGCATGGGCCGGATAAGCGGCAAAGAGCTGATTACTGCCATCGCGCTGGGCGGGGATTTCACGGCGCGGCTGGGACTGGCCAGCAAACCGGGCAAGAGCGCCCTGGCCTCCGGCTGGCACCCCACCACGCTCTTCGGCTACCTGGGCGCGGCGGCTGTCGCCGGCCGGCTATTCCGGCTCGATGAAGACAGGATGATTAACGCTTTGGGCCTGGCCTACCATCAATGTGGCGGGGCGGGTTCTGGCGTGGCGGACGGCGCTTTGGCCAAGCGCATGGGGCCGGGGCTGGCGGCCAAGGCCGGGATAACCTCCGCCCTGATGGCGGAGCGGGGCATTACCGGCGAGCGCGACCCCCTGGAGGGGAAGTCCGGGCTGTACATTACCTACATGGGCGGGGACTACGACCCCTCCATACTCACCGCCGACCTGGGGAAAAGGTGGGAGGGGATAAATATCGGGGACAAGCCCTACCCCTGCTGCGGGCTGACCCACGCCGCCATCGACGCGGTGCTGGCGATTAAAGCCAAACACGATTTTAAAATAGAGCAGATTAAAGAGGTCACCGTTACCGCCGGGCAGGCCGCTTACGACCTTTCCCGGCCGCCGGAGGTAAAGAAAAACCCGCGGACGATTATCGACGCCCAGTTCAGCGTGCCATACGTGACGGCGGCGGCTTTGTTTAACGGCAAGGTAACGGTGGACAACTTCACCGAAGAAGCCATTAAAAGGCCGGAAATCCTGGGCATGGCGCAAAAAATCAACACCGTGCTGGATAGCGCCATGGACCGGCACGGGGTGGGGCCGTCCCGCGTCACGGTCGACATGGCGGACGGCGCGTCATACACGGAGTATGTGGAGCACTGCCTGGGCAGTACCGAGCGCCCCATGAGCTTCCAGGACGTGGTCAGGAAGTTCCGGGAGTGCGCCGCCTGCGCTGTCAAACCGGTGGGGGAGGATAAGGTGGAAAAGGTCATTCAAATGGTGAGCATAATGGAAACCCTGCCGGATGCCACCGAGATTATACGGGTGTTGGGATAGGGTGTTTTTTATAATTCCGGGACATTGACTTAGTTCAGGGTAAAATCCGGCCGGAATCCGTTTATTGTATTCATCATTTTATATCAAGAGCAAATGAGGCTCCACCCGCCAGCGTCTTCTCAATAACCCGCGCACAGCAATCAGCCGTAACAAACCACCAGGATACCCAACCATTTTCCCTGGAACCGGGCACTATTGACAAATATATAGTTAAGATACTAATATATTAAGTAACTTACATAAATTATTCCAGTATGTTAGACAGAAGAAGTCAAATAGAGGGTATCCTGCAAAGCTTTCACGCTATCAGGCACAGATTGCTGACAGGCACCTATATTCTCTCCGCCAAAAACCAGATCCCTAACTCTCAATGGATGGTACTGCGTATCGTATACCAGAATGAGGGCATAGGGGTGAAAGAGCTCTCGCGGATGCTGGGTATCAGCAGCAGCGCCGCCACACAACTGGTGAATAGCCTGGTAAAAAAGGGGCACCTGGTCCGCGAGGTAAACCTTGAAGACCGCCGCGCTTTAAAAATACGGCCATCGAAAAAGACTAAAGAGCTTATTGATATTTCTAATACCCAGGCTTTAGGGAAAGTGTACTCGCTGTTTGACGTGCTATCGGATGAAGAGTTGCAAAAATATTGCGACTTAAGTAAAAAAGTCGCCGTTAAAATCCTGGAGAAATAAGATATTCGGTTGGATTATATGCATTGCGCTATAGAATATTCTGGTTGGCATAGTAAAGGAGTACAATCCCGTGGAATCAACAACAGCCAAAAGATACCGGCAACGCTGGCTAGGTCTGACCTTTTTAGGCGTTGCGTTACTAATAATCAGCATCGACAACACCGTCCTGAATGTAGCCTTGCCTTCCATAGCCAACCAGTTAGGGGCCAGCACCAGCGGGCTACAATGGATTGTTGATGCCTATACGCTGGTGTTTGCCGCGCTACTCCTGACTTCGGGGTCGATTGGCGACCGGACCGGCCGCAAGCGAGCCCTCCAGGTGGGGCAGATAGTCTTCGGCATAGGGTCACTGGCCTGCGCACTGGCCACATCGGAAGGGATGCTTATCGGTTTCCGGGCGTTCCTGGGTATCGGCGGGGCAATCATTATGCCTTCCACCCTTTCCATCATCACGGCCACCTTCACCGATGCGAAAGAAAGGGCCCTGGCCATAGGGATTTGGGCGGGAATATTCGGGCTCGGTTCCGGTGTCGGCCCGGTTATCGCCGGGAGCCTGCTGGAACACTTTTCCTGGAGTTCAGTTTTTTACATCAATCTGCCGGTGGTCGTTATCGGATTAATCGGAGTGAATTTCTTCGTGGGAGAGTCCCGTGATGAAAAAGCCCCCAGAACGGACATTCCCGGGTTGCTGATGTCCATTATCGGCCTGTTCGCCCTGGTGTATGGCATTATCCAGGCGGGGAGAGGAAGCTGGACGGAGGGCCAGGTAGTATGGTCTTTAGGCACGGCGGTGGTGGTACTGCTGCTGTTCATCTGGTGGGAAAGGCGTTCTCCCAACGCCATGATGCCGATGAAGCTGTTTAAAAACATGTCCTTCACGGGAGCGAATATCGCCCTGGCGATGGTCATGTTTTCCATGTTCGGCTCGCTGTTTTTCCTGGGCCAGTATTTCCAGTCCGTGCAGGGCTTCACGCCGCTCCAGGCCGGATTACGTCTTTTGCCGATGGCGCCCATATTGATGATTATGGCCGTCAGCTCGGCGCGCATCGCCAGAAGCATCGGGATAAAGCTGAGCGTAGGCTTAGGAATATTGATAGCGGCCGGCGGTCTTTACTACGTTTCACAGATAGTACGTGTGGATACTCCCTACTGGGTGCTTTTAATTGCCATGATCGTCCTGTGCTCCGGAATGGCGATGGCCATGAGCCCGGCCACGAACTCTATAATGGGTTCCGTACCGGTCAACAAAGCGGGTGTAGGGTCGGCGATGAATAACACCTTGCGCCAGGTGGGCGGCGCGCTGGGCGTAGCGGTATTGGGCACATTAATGAACAACACCTATATCAGCAAAGTCAACCTGGCGCTGGGTAATCCACAGATGGGCCTGCCGGCGCAGGGGCTGGATGCCATCCGCAGCGGTATCCAGGGCGCCCATATCTTCGCGGATAAAATGGGTGACCCTGCCGTTACGAAGACCATTATCGATGTCACCAACAACGCCTTTGTCTCCGGCATGAAAGAGGCGCTGGTGATAGGCGCGATCATTTCCGCCGCCGCCGGACTGATTACCCTGATTATCCTGCCGGCTAAAATCCAACCGCCAATCGAAGACTAGAAGCGACAGGCTGATAAACAGTCGGACTATGACGGCATTCAAGGCCATGAGATTGCTGCGCCGCCGTGGCCTGGCAAAATCACCATGAATGCTCATGGCGATGACCTATGTCTGGCTGTCTCTTAAGACCTTCCCGGTGGCTTTGTCCTTCCAGTAGGCCCGCTGTTGCACCGGCCAGTTGAAGCTTATCGAGCCGGGGCGGGGGCAATCGTTCACGCAGCAGCCGCAGTACCAGCACTCGTCCGGGTGTAAAATCACCGGCGGCTTGCCTTTCTCCGGGTTGGGGATATAGACGTCCACCTGGCAGACCTCTACGCAGTGGTTGCAGCCGTTGCACACCTCCGGATGAAAAATCACGTTGGTGTTCGGGGTGGTGATGTTGGGTAAAGCGTATATCTTGTTTTGAGCCATCGACGTCTCCTTATTTTCCTTGATACACACCGGTGTAGTCTTTATTATGCGCCTCGTAGTTGGCCACCATATCGCCCCAGTACTTCTGCGGCAGCTCGCCGGTGACCACCTTGCCGTCGGCCATCTTGATGGTGAGGTATTTGTTCCAGTCCGGCGGGTCGAGCTCGGGGTAATCGATACGGAAGTGGTTGAGCATCAGGCCGCTGGCGCGCCGCGCCAGGGTGGCGTTGATCATAATCCGGCCGTGTGTCAGCAGACTGAAATCCTCCACGCTGCGCATCAGCTTGTGCGGGTCCAGCGCGTAGAGCCGGGGCACGTGGACCTCCTCGATTTCCTGGAGCGCCTCCAGCCCCATTTTCAGCAGCTTTTCCGTCTTGTATTCCGTGCAGAAGTACTGCATGGCGCGGGCGATGCCGGCGTGCAGCTCTTTCCAGTCTATGCCCGCGGTGCGCTTAACCGGCGCGTAAATGCGGGTCTTTTCCAGGGTCAGCTGGTCTTTGGACACCGCGCCGGGTCCGGTCTGTTTAGAGAAGGCCGCCGCTTTGCGTCCGGCGTACCGGCCCGTGGCCGCCGCGTAAGAATGGTCGCCGGCGGCGAACATGTTTTCCCCAGCCACGTAAAGGCCGTCCAGCGTCGTCTTTAAATCCCAGTCCACCACCGGGCCGCCGCCGCCCGCGGTGCGCCACTGCGAGGGGCTGTTGCCCTCGATGAAATTATAGTTTTGGAGGAGGTGCCTGGCGGGGTCGAACCCGGCCTTTTCGTACGACTCCGTAATGATTTTGCAGGTGGACTCCTCACCGAGCATCAGCTTCCAGGTAGCCCGGCGCTCCAACTCGGACATGGCCGGGAAGTCCCCGTAGAAGGGCAGGGCGTACTCGCCGGTTTTTATGCCTTTGATAATCTGCTCCATGGTTTCCTGCGTCGGTCTCATGGCGCCGCCGTCCGCCCAGCCCTGGGTGGGCCAGGGCAGCTTTTTGCCGTTGGCGTCCACCAGTTGGACGTTCTCGTAGCTGGCATCGCCGGCGCCGCCGTACCAGGTATGCTTGTAGCCGGTGCCTATGTTCAGGATGCCGGTGCGCTCCATCAGGGTGAGGGCCGCGCCCGCGCGGAAAGCCATGGCGTTGCCGTCCCCGGTCATGGTGCGGGAGCGGAAGGTGTTATAGCCCGTCAGCTCCGTATTTAACATAAAGAGCGACCAGTCCCCGGCGGTAGCCACCACCGCGGCCTTGCACCTGAATATCATGAACTCTCCGGTGCGGCCGTTCAGACCGGTAGCGCCGATAACCCGTCCGCCCTGGATGCCTTTTTCCGTCAGCAGGCTGGTAATCATCACGCGGTCGAAGATTTTAACGCCCAGCCGCTTGCATTCCTTTTTCAGCGCGGGCTTGAAAGTCGTACCCCATATCCTGATGACCACGTTGTTGAGCTTGCCTTCCGGGTTGCTTTTAAGAGGTACGCGGGTCATGGATTCGGCGCCGAAGCCGACGCTGCGGGTGTAGCGCGGGGATATCATTATCCTGGTCTTATCGTCCCGGCCTTCCACGCCGAGGTACTCGTCTTTGGTGTCCCTGATTTTGCCCCCCATCTGCTCCATTTCCGCCAGGGTGTCCCAGTCCTCGCGGCACTGTATCTGGTTGCCGATGCCGTTGCAGTAGGGCATGGTGGACATGTGCTGCGCCCATTCGTCCGGGTCGACATTGGAGAGCGGGTTGGCGGGGACATTGCACCAGTGGTCGCAGCCCGGGCCGCCGGCGCCGCTGCGGACAACGTCCCCCTTTTCCGCCAGCGCCACCCGCACGCCCTGCCGCGCGGCGTTGATAGCCGCCCAGCACCCCGCGATACCGCCGCCGATTATCAGGACATCGGTATCGATTTCCTGTTCCTGGTCATAGCGGATGGGGTAGGGCCAGGAGGGCGCTTTGCCGTCTTTTTCCATGAAGTCATGCCATCGGGTCATAAAACCAGCCTCCTTTAGCTTTGTTAACAGTCGTACGAAAGTGCCGCGACGGGAATGGGTCGCAGTTTTTGTATGATTGTACTCCTTTTAACGGCGTACTGGCAATAAAAAAACAGGGCAGGTTTTTCAGGCCTGCCCCGTAATACCAAAGCGGCGTTAAGCGACTAGCTGTCTTCCTGCGGCGGCCTTACCCGGTTGGGCAGGATGAAAAGCGTCAGCACGGCGCTGACCGCCATGATAATAGCGGCTACCACCAGCGCCCGCTCCGAGCCGGAGGTAAAAGCTCTGTGGGATGTATCCGTAATCAGCTGCGCCAGCTGCGGCGACTGCGCCTGGACGGTCTGCGCCACGGCGTTGGCCCCCTGGACGCTCCCCCCGATAATTTCCACCGCCGAAGCGGGAAGCTGCGGCGGCCAGGCCACGGCATTGATATCCGCGATGTAGGTGGAGTTGAGTATCGTGCCCAGCACCGCCACCCCCAGCGCCCCGCCAATTTGCCGCACGGTGCTGTTTACCGCCGAGCCGACGCCGGACTGGTCCACCGGCACCGAGCCCATGATGGAGTTGGTGGACGGCGCCATGGTGAAGCCGATGCCCAGCGAGACGATGCACATCGCCAGCACGAAAGAGGAATAGGGGACGTCCACCGCGGCGATGACGGAAAAATAGTAGAAACCCACGGCCGCTATCAGAATGCCTAACGCCACGGTGTATTTGGTGCCGATGAGCCGGGCAATAGACGCGGAGACGATAGCCGCCACGAAGGATACACCCGCCATCGGCAGCAGCCTGACGCCGGCCTGGAGCGGCGTGAAGCCCTGCACGGACTGTAAAAACTGCCCCAGGAAGAAGAAGGAGCCCATCAGCCCGAAGTGCACCAGCGTCAGCGCGATGTTGGCGCCGGTAAATGACATATTTTTAAAGAATTTCAGCGGCAGCATAGCGTTTTTGTACTTGAACTCCCAGAGGATAAAACCGCCCAGCAGCACCGCCGCCCCGGCAAAGGAGGCAAGCACATGGGTCTCCGTCCAGCCGTCGTTGCCGGCCTGGATAATGGCGTAGACCAGGATAAACATCCCGGCGATGGAGGCCAGCGCCCCCGGAAAGTCCAGCTTGCGGGGATTTTCCGACTTCGAGTTGGCGATGAAAATGCCCCCGCCGATGAGCCCCACCGCGATGACCGGTATATTGATATAGAATACCGAGCTCCAGTGGTAGTTCTCCAGCAGCCAGCCGCCCACCAGCGGCCCGATGCCCATGCCAAGGGAAAATACCGCCGCCCAGAGCGCGATGGCCGTGGCCCGCTCTTTCGGCTCGCGGAAAGTGGCGGTAAGAATGGAAAGCGTGGCCGGCATAATCGTCGCCGCCCCGATGCCCATCA
This sequence comes from Dehalococcoidales bacterium, assembly GCA_041652735.1. NCBI lineage: Bacteria > Bacillati > Chloroflexota > Dehalococcoidia > Dehalococcoidales > Dehalococcoidales bacterium. The sequence goes on from JBAZGT010000005.1 coordinate 103,541, forward strand.
GCGCCCGCATGGCGATGAGCGTTACGTTGGACTTGGAAAGCGCCGCTCCCAGTGAGAAAACGGCGAAGATTACCAGGCCAACCATCAGCGTGGGCTTGCGTCCCAGCCGGTCGCCCAGGTAGCCTATCGTCAGTAAAAGCCCGGCGATGGCCAGCACGTAGGCGTCCACAATCCACTGGAGCTGGCTGCTGCTGGAGCCCAGGTCTTTGGCAATCGAGGGCAATGCCAGGTTCAGTACCGTATTGTCCAGGGAGATAATCAGCAGGGCAACACCCATGAAGGCAAGGGCGATCCAACGCTGGCGGTAGGCTTTTGTCTGGTCCGGCATAGATGTCTCCATTTTACATTTATCCTTCTTCATCGATGATATTTTCAATATTGTTGCAGGCCGCGGCGATGATGTCCTTGATTTCCGCCAGCCTTTTCTTGCTCAAATGCTGTGTTTTACGGTCGACTAAGCGCACCATTCTTCTCAGCTCGCGGTAGGCATCGCGCAGCTCGTCCCGGCTGCTTTCCTGCTGCCAGTGGAGCATGTGGTTTTTAATGCGGATGACAGTGTCCCGGCTTTCCTCCAGGAAGCGGGTGCCGGCCGCGCTGATAACATAGACTTTTTTGCCGTCCCGCACGGAGGAGGAAACATAGCCCATGTCTTCCAGCATTTGCAGGGTAGGGTAAACGCTGCCGGCGCTGGGGGTATAAAAACCGTGGAAGTGTTGCTCCAGGGAATGGATGATTTCATAGCCGTGGCTCGGCCCGCTCTGTAGCAGGTTGAGGATAACGTACTTGATATCGCCCTTGGCGAATAAGCGGGAATGATGTTTGGACTCAAAGATGTGCTTCAACATATCGTACGCCAATGTATGTATTACGATATATTGTAATGTGTTGTAGTAGCTTTGTCAACGGGTTTTGAAAAAATATATTTTCGGCTGGTGGGGCGGCGGAAAAGGAAGGGCAGGCCAAACGGCCTGCCCCGTAAGATGCCCCTGCCGCCACCGTCATGGCGCTAACCGGGCGCCTCTCCGGCCCCGCGGCGGCTTTCCTTACCGCTAAAAGCCTCCCCGGTTAGTCGTGCCGGCGCCCGCGGTGGGCGGTAGCCAGCGGCGCCACGGCCAGCCAGAGGGTGATGTTTACCAGCATGGCGTTGACGTAGCTAAGCGTGAGGCTCAAGTCCAGGTGAGACGCAATCACGCCCCAGAGCAGCATCAGGAAAAAGGAGCTCAGGAAAAACCCGGGAATAGCGGCCAGAATTCTAAAGTAACCCATTTTGTGCCTCCTCAATAATCTATGCCACTATTATAAGACAGAAAAATCCCGAATACTATATCCGGAAGAATAGCTTAACCTGTACGTAAGTATAGTTTTTTGAACTTGACATACCGCTAGTAGTGATGTACATTTTTTTCAGTCGGCTATTACAAAGATGCAACTAATTTAAGGAGGAACGGATGCCTGGAGTATTAAAAGATAAAGTAGCCATCATTACCGGGGGAGGCAGGGGACTGGGTAAAGCCTTCGCGCTGAAGTACGCCGAAGAAGGGGCCAGGCTGCTGCTGCCGGATGTCGGGCTGAAGCAGGCGGAAGAGACCGCCGCGGAAATCAAAGCCAAGGGCGGCAAAGCGGCGGCCATCATGACGGATGTTTCCGATGAAAAGGCAACGCAGAAAATGGCGGAAGAGGCCATGAAGCTCTACGGCCAGATAGACATCCTGGTGAACAACGCCGGCATCTGGGCCGGGCTGAACATTACCCCCTGGGACGCCTGGAAGGTGGAGGACTGGGAGCGGATATTGAAGGTTAACGTCATCGGGACGTGGCTGTGCTGCAAGGCGGTGGCGCCATTTATGACCAAAGCCAAGCAGGGCAAGATAATCAATATCGCCTCCAACGTACCGCAGGTGCCGGCGGCGCAGGTCTTCCTGCCTTACGCCTGCTCCAAGGGCACGATTTACACCTTTACCCATGCCATGGCCCGCGCTCTGGGCGGCGCCAACATTAACGTCAACGCCATCGCGCCGGGATACACTACCACCGCCGCCAGCCTGGACCAGCGCGACAGCGAGGGGACATTCAAGCTGGCCACCGCCGAGCAGGCTTTCCAGCGCCGCGAGGAGCCGCAGGACCTGCTGGGAGCGGCGGTATTTTTAGCCTCCGCCGCGTCCGACTTCATTACCGGGCAGGTGCTGTACGTGGACGGCGGCACGGTGATGCTTTAAGCGAGCAAGTAACAAGGAATAAGGAAGTATTAAGCAATAAAGGGGAAAAGGGGAGGGGGGCCGAATGAACTGCACCCCTAAAGTTGGACAGTATGATATGCTGGAAATAACTTTAGGGGTGTATTTTTATGCCAAAAGGGAAACCGTATACCGGGAAGTTTAAACAAACGGTAGTAGAAGACATCAGGAAG
>JBAZGT010000006.1 GCA_041652735.1 Dehalococcoidales bacterium
ATACTTTTCTAGTACCCCGTTGAGAATCTGTAATCTATTCTGTTCCTTTGTAGTCAATGTCAGTCCTTCCATTAACTGACATTATCCCTGAACAATTGTCTACTGACCTAATCGTAGACCCACAACACAGGGAGCACCAGCTAGAGATATCTACAGTCCCGCCCCTTTTCCCCACCCCAAGTAAAAAGTAACAGGTGGCAAATTGAACGCGTATCTTCTCCCCGTTATTCCGCCTTTAAAAACTCGGGCACGCCGGAGACAATCGGGTAATCACGGCGGCAGTTGGGGCAGGTTAGCCAACCGTCAATCGTATCCCCCACCCCGCCGGACTTCAGCTCGCTCTTGCAGAGGGGACACACCAGGTTATCCATAAAGCTGTGGGTATCTGAATAATCTATCTCCGGACAGCTAACCCCCGGCGGCAGGGAACCGCGGCAGGCAACCAGCCCGATATTACGCGGGAAAGCAGCCTTCTCCAGGGTCTTGCAGGTCAGGACCACCGTCCGGCGTACCGGCAGTTTTTTAGACCATTTCTCCAGAAATCCGGCGAGCTTGCCGTACAGGGTGGCGCTGCCATTGGTAAACGAGTCGTTGCGGAAGCGGTAATCGATGACATCCGTCCAGACTCTTTTGATGCCGGAAAGGTCCTGCTTGCGCATTTTCTTTTCCGCGTAGCGCGTCGTCCAGTAAGTGTACACCGTTTTCCGGTGGCGCGGGCTCTGGGCATAGCGCCAACCCCGGCTGGGGCCGAAGTACAGCAGCATCGTTCCCTTCGGCTTGAGGACCCGGGCCATTTCCTCCACCAGGGCGTCCGCCTGCGTGATATGCTCCAGCACGCCGATGCTGGCCACTACATCGAAAGAGCCCGTTTTAAAGGGAAGGGAGCGCCCGTCGGCGCGGACGAGGGGCAAGGGAGCGCCGAGCGTCTGGGTAATGCCTTCACGCGTAACCTGGATGATATGGGACGGCTCTACGCCTACGGCGCGGGCGCCGAGTCTATGGCACGCCATCATCAGTCCGCCGAAACCGCACCCCACATCCAGGACCGATTGGCCGGCCAGAGAGCCGACGTACTTTTTTAACAGGAATATCCATGGCCCCTGCGTCTGTTCATCGGCCAGGACCTCATCGGGACTATGGTGTTTGTGATGATATATGTTTACCTCACCGTTACACATGGATATTCTCCTCTGTAGAGGATAGAGTGTTGTTAGGGATGCTAGTCCGCGGAAATTAGAATAATGTTATGTTAAGGTAATAAACAGGTAAGAATGGGCGGCATGATACGCCGGAATGGTAACAATGGTAAACATCAGGTAGGTGTGATTCTATTTGGCAGGGCTTGAAACCGCGCCCGGTGATAATTTCCGCTATTTGCCCTTGCCGCGGCTTTTAGCCGGCGCCGCCGGTACGTCTTTTTTCCGGGCGCGGGGCAGGGTAAAGCTGAAGGTGCTGCCTTTGTCTTCTTCACTCTCCACCCAGATTTTCCCGCCGTGCAGCTCGATAATTGACCTGGCAATGCTCAGCCCCAGCCCCGTGCCTCCGGCCTTGCTTTTGTATACGTTCTGCGCCCGGAAGAATTTGGTGAAAAGGGACGGTATGTCCGCCGCCGGTATGCCAAGGCCGTTATCCGCCACGTCTATCTGCGCCATGTCTCCCACGGTGCGTCCGGTAATCTTCACCCAGCCGCTGTCCCGGTTATATTTGATGGCGTTGGACAACAGGTTGAAAAATATCTGCATCATCCGGTTGCGGTCCGCCATAATGGCGGCCTCTTTAAAGTTCATATCAGTGGTTATTTTAATATGGTGCTCTTCCGCCTGGGGCTTGACGCCGGCGACGGCCTCTTTAATGATTTCCGCCAGATTCACCTCGGTGATGGTCAGCGTAAGCTTGCCGGACTCGATACGCGCCACATCCAGCAAATCGCCGACCAGGCTGTTCAGCAGGTTGGTCTGTGTTTCAATGATATCCAGGAACTCCTTCTGCGTGGCATTGATTTTCCCGGTCTTTTCATCCTGGAGCAATTTAATAAAGCCGTAGATAGAAGCCAGCGGGGATTTCAGCTCGTGGGAGGCGACAGAGATAAACTCCGTTTTCATGCGGTCTATTCTTTTCAGCTCGGAAATATCCACCACCATGCCCCGGAAACCTGCATTCCTGACCCCATATGCCGGGGCAGAAAAATAGGCCATTACCGGGAAAGTGCTGCCGTCTTTATCCAGTATCGAATACTCGACGGCTTCCACAGATTGGCCGGCGCGCAATTTCTGTATGTCTGACTGCAGCCGCTCCCTCTCTCCGGGCAATATTATATCTGGAAACGATAATCCGCGCTCCAGTTCATCCTGGTTGTATTTGAGGACATTGAAACCGGCCTTATTAAGAAATATCAGGTAGTCCTTATCATCAACTTCAAAAACGATTTGCGGCAGGAGATTGGCCATATCCCGGTACTTCGCCTCGCTCCGCTTAAGGGCGATATCCGCCAGGCGCCGGCGGTACATGGCGTAAGCGGCTACCCCGGCAGCTACGCCGAGAACCGCCACGCCGCCGCCGAACATCACCGCATACTTCGATATCAGGCCGGCCCTGATAGCTCCGATGCTGTCCTGTGAAACGTAGGTAATAAGCGTCCAGTAATACTCTTTGTATGAAACAACTGATTTAAGCGCCGAATATTCATCATCGCCAATATATAAGTTTATTTTTTTAAATGTAAATATGCCGTCAGCATTACGGAATACATCCGACTCATGCGAGTTTATTGCCTGCCAGGCCTCCGGAAAGGTGTTGCCGAACGTACGGTCCTGACCGTCTTCATACATGAATCCCCACTCGTCCTCTGGATTCAAACCGATTAAAAAATATCCTTCAGGGTTAAGCAAGAGGACTTTATAGATAGCGCCGGGCTGGTTTTGCAGCGATCCAATCAGGTCACCGCCGAGATAATTGAGTACGATAATACCGCGAGCGTTACCGTTTTCATCAAAAACGGGGGCGCCGGCGCGGATCATCGGTTTTAGCGGATACTCAATCTCTTCATTTTCGATGTTAAGGTCGAAGGCAGATACATATGCCTGCCCCGGCGCCAGCTTTATAGTATCCTGGAAGTAATATCTGCTTTCCTTGTTCTGAAGCTCGCTTTCAGGTACGATATACGGCTCTCCCTTATTGTAATTAACCCGGATGAGCTCCCGGCCGTTTTCATCAATCAAACGTATCTGGTCATACATTTGCTCGGCGGTAGAGAACGCCAGGAACTCGCTCGCCAGCTCCGCTTTAGAAGCATCATCGAGATTTTCCAGGTGCTCGTGTATCTCGTTATTAGTGACAAGATAGGTGAGGTCGCCGAGCATGGCATTCAATTGATGAAAGATGACACCGCTATCGAAGTCCAGATTAAGCGCCGCCTCCGCCTTGATGACGTCAATCTCGGAATTGAAGTTGTTGTAATAACGTACACCGAAAATAACGACCAGCAGTACCAGGGTCGGTAAAAATACAACGGCGAAATTGCGGGCCAAAATCCGCCATTCAATGGGAGGCCGACGCTTTTTTACGGTCCCGCCCGGCACATTATGACGTGCTTTCTTATCAAGTCCCATAATTCATTATAACACCTCTGTCTAATATTATGTCTCAATTACGCCTTATGTCACCATGAAACGCCTACCTCACCCGGCTATCGGCGGCCAATTCAGGCGCCATATCTCCCCGCCGCGCCACGCACCTGAAAACCGCGCTTTTCATCTTGCGGACCGTGCTCTTCCCGTCCGGCATACCGGACATTCAGCTTCAGTATTTACGGTTTGTTTACAGGTAACGTGAAAAATGTTATCAATTTTTTATCCCGTTTATACCATGCTATATATGGGTATTTGAACTGGAAAGCAGAGAGACACAGATGGTCCTTGACACCGGCAAACATCAGGCAATACTGCCTTTAGCGGCGCGGGACAGACCGCCGCAAACAGAAATCGATATCGAGGCTATTATCCGGGACGGGAGGCTGACCGCCCGGTTTCAGCCGATTGTTTCCGTAGCCCAGAGAAGCATTTGCGGGGTGGAGGGGCTGATAAGGGGCGTTAATCCTGATTCCGCGGACCTGATTTCTCCGCTGGAACTTTTCCACACCGCCATGAACCAGGGACTCCAGGTAGAGCTGGACCGGGCCTGCCGCGATACCATCGTGCGGACTTTTGAGCCGGTTTACCGGTGCCGGAAAGACACCCTGCTGTTCATCAACCTGCACTCCTCCATACTGGACAAAGTAGCAGGTTCGAATCACCTGCTGGACATGGTGCAGGAATACCGCATCAACCCGTGCGATATCGTTATTGAATTTAACGAGTCCGCGGTTGAGGATATGGCCCTGCTGAAGAAGTTCGTGGATACCTACCGCCAGTACGGGTTTCTTATAGCCATGGATGATGTAGGCTGCGGTTTTTCCAACCTGAGCCGGATTTCCCTGGTGAAACCGGATATCGTGAAAACGGATATGTCCCTGACCCGGAATATCTGTACCGACTTTTACGTGCAGGAGGTGTTCCGCGCCCTGGTCAAGCTTTCCAACAAGATAGGGGCGCTGGTGGTGGCCGAGGGCGTGGAGACGGAGGACGAGGCGGTGCAAATCCTGGGACTGGGCGCGCATATGATTCAGGGATACTACATATCCAGGCCGCAGAAAATAGAAGACACCCTTTCCGGCGACCTCGGAGACAAACTCGGTGATGTAGTCGAACGCCTTAAAATAATGGAGAAATACAAGACCGTCCTGAACAAGGAAAAGTATAGTACGCTGAATTTAGCCACGACCAAAATCGCCGCCCGGCTATCGACGGTATCCCGTGACCGCTTCGATGAGGAGCTGGCGAATAGCATTAACGGATACGAGGGCATCGAGTGCGCCTACGTCCTGGATGAAAGAGGCGTCCAGGCCAGCGCCACCGTGTTTTCCAATGCCGTTACCGGCATCAAAAAGAGCCGGCTCTTTTCACCGGCGGCCAGCGGCGCGGACCATTCACTGAAAGTCTATTACCGCAATCTGAAAAACGCCGGACTGCAAAGATACCTCACCGAGCCTTACGCCTCGCTGGCCAGCGGCAATCTCTGCCGCACCTTTACCCGGACTTTCCTGGACCGGCGGGACGAGCCGCATATTCTGTGCATCGACTTTAAAATCAACGGCACGGAATGCTAGGCGGCACCGCCCCTTTTCCCCCCACCCACTTACAAAAAGACAGGGCACCGCTGCCGGCGCCCCGTCATTATTTCCTGGCCCGTGTTTAGTGTTATGTCAATTATCCGTTGAGGATAGCCATGGCCTCATCCCGGTAAGCGTCCATCAGGTAAGGAATACCGGTGACCTTGGCGCATTCCTCGGTCAGGGACATAAGCTCTTTGCGGCTGATGACCGGCACGCTGAAACAGCGGGCGCCTGCCATGAGCTGCTGGAGCCCTACCCTTATCTTTTCCGCGTAGCTGTAAATACCCAGCGCGCCCAGCGGCAGCGTCTTGATTTCGTTAGCGCCGACCATGGCTTTGACTTCTTCGTAGCAGACGAAGATTTCTTCCGGCGTGGAACCGAACTGGCTGACCGTATTGGGCAGTTTGCCTTCCTTTAGCCACACGGCGATGTTCTTGCCCACCATGCCCGGAATCATCAAAGCCCGGCCCATGCACACCGCTTTGGCGAAGGGCGCGCCCAGCGCCAGCGCCTTGAAAACGCCGTCCTCGCTGCTGAAGCTGCCCGCGAAGGCGATATCCGGCACCCGCTCCCCTTTGTCCGCCAGTTTTTTGCAGAACTCGTAGGCGGCGGCGTGCAGGTAGAGACTGGGCATGCCCCACTCCTCCATCATGCGCCACGGGCTCATGCCGGTGCCGCCGCTGGCGCCGTCGATGGTGAGCAGGTCGATTTTAGCCTTGGAGCTCCATTTAATCGCCATGGCCAGCTCGCGCAGGCCGTAGGCGCCGGTCTTTAAGGTGATGCGTTTGAAGCCCAGCTTGCGCAGCCGTTGGACCTCCGCGTAAAAGCCCGCTTCGTCGATAAAGCCGAGCCGGCTGTGCCGTTCGAACTCTTTCAGCGAGCCGTCTTTGAAAGCCGCCTGGCTGACGGGGCTGGAGGGGTCGGGCGTGACGATATAGCCGCGTTTTTGCAGCTCCAGGGCGCGCTCCAGGCTGTTGACCTTGATTTCCCCGCCGATGCACTTGGCGCCCTGTCCCCATTTGAGCTCGATGGTGTCCAGGCCGTGTTTCTTGCTGACGTATTCCGCCACGCCCAGGCGGGTGTCTTCCACGTTCATCTGCACCAGGATTTCCCCGTAGCCCTTGTGGTAGCGCTTGTACACCTCGATACGGCGGTCCATGTCCGGGGCGGAGGTTATCTTGCCGTTGTTGTCCAGTTTAAGCTGCGGGTCGATGCCGCAGACGTTCTCGCCGCAGACCAGGGTCACGCCGCTGATGGCCGCGCCGATGGCGAAATGCTCCCAGTTCTTGCGGGCTATTTCCGTGGAGCCCAGCGCGCCGGTAAAGATGGGCACTCTCATCTTCACTTTCTTGTCCCAGCCGTAAGACGTTTCCGTGTTGACCGCCGGGAAGATAGCGGAATCGGAGTCCCCGGTAACGCCCTTGGGCAGCCCGTTGGCGCCCAGCGCGTACCCCTGGATATTGAGATGAGAGTAATCTATGGGGTAGTCCTTGTCCCCGCCGGCAGTGATGTCACCGAAAGGTCCCGGGTAAATCAGTTCCCGACTGCGGAAGGTAGCCTTGAACACCTCGCAGTTGCCGGTGCACCCATCGATACACCGGGAGCAGATGCCGCTTTGCGGCACGACGTTCCGGGAACGGTTGGCGGTCCTGGTGGCATCATTGCTGTTGGGTCTTTGCAAATTCATTTTCCTGACTCTCCTTTTATTTATTACCCGTTTCCGCTTGATAAAATGCAGATAACGGCGTTAGCCCGCTCCGGATTTTTCCGGCTGTTGCACCCCGGTTGTGCGTGAATAATAAATTGTGCAGTTTATACAAGACGCGGCATACGGCAACCGTTTCCTATTGTACTCTTTTTCCAATTATAAATACAACAGGCCATAATTTGGGGCAGGTATTTATTTGTTTATAATGAACAATAGTCCGGGAACGGATGGAATAAACAGACTAACGCCCGCTGCAAAAAAGTACAAGTATAAAATATTATTATCTATTACTGCTTCTTATTCTTTTTTGGCCGCAAAAACGTTTACGACAATGTGTGCATATTCGACATTTTACACTTTTTCCTTAAAATTTTATCACATTAATACATGAAACATACTTGCGTTTAAGCTGTCAGTCTACTATTATTAGGCTAATTAACCAATAGCTAGAAAACAAGGGTGAATTCACCCGGAGGTGTACCAAGGTCGTAAGACCGCCGCGAACAGCAACAATCGACTGCTACAAGCCACAGCATTATGCTGCTTAATTACTTAAATGTAACCTCGTAGCCGAACCCACTAAAATTCTATTCGTAGAGGGCAAAATGAGTAAATTAGGAAAACTTCTGAGGACCCGTTACTTCTGGTATGTAGCAGTCGCCGCTGTGCTGGCCGGCATCGCCTCCTACGCGCCCCAGCTGACCGGACTCTCCATCCGGACGGACTGGGCTATCGCCTACTATCAGGCCGCCTACCGACTGCTGTTCCCCATCGCCGCCGGTCTCGCCGCCTGGCGCTACCGGGTAAAAGGGGGGCTGATAGTCTGTCTGATTACCGGACCGGTCATATTGTCCGGTGTCCTGGTCAACTCCCGGCTGCCCTACGCCTGGGTGGACTTCGCCGATATTGCTCTTGGCTTCCTGTTAAGCTGGTTTATCGGCCAGCAGGGCACCTTGAAACAGCGTCTGGAAGAGACCACCGCCGAGCTTAAAGAGCAGTCCAGGGCGCTGATGACGGAAGTTGGCGAACGGCAGCGGGCGGAAGAGCAGTACCGGATTATCGCGGACCATTCTGCGGATATTATCTATAAAACAACCATCAAGGATGAAATTTTCACCTTTATCAGCCCCTCCGCCCAGCGGTTACTGGGTTACACCATACAGGAAGGGCTGGCGCTGAAGCTGACGGACATACTTACCCCCGAATCTTACAAGAAGCAGCATAACTTACTGCTGGCAGACACGCGCAACAGCGCGTCCTCCCGTACTTTCCAGCTGGATTTGAAACACAAAGACGGGCACCTCGTTCCTTTTGAAGTCCACGCCAACTTCGTCTATAACGAGAAGGGCGAGCCGGAGGAAATAGTCGGCGTGGCCCGCGATGTTACCGAGCGCAAGAAAATTGAAGAGCAGCTTATCATGCACGACCGGCTGGCGTCCATCGGGCAACTGACTTCCGGACTGGCGCATGAAATAAATAACCCGCTCACCAGCATCATCAGCCTTTCATCCCTCCTGCTCCAGAGGAAATACGCCCCGGAGACCAGACAGGACATACAAATAATCAATGACGAAGGGCAGCGTATCGCCGCCATCATCAAGAACCTGCTGGCTTTCTCCCGCCAGCAGCCGCAGGAAAAACGGCCGACCGATATTAACGACTGCATCCGGAAAGTCCTGGAAATGCATGTCTACGAGCAGAAGGTGAACAATATCCAGGTAAACGTGAATTTCGACCCCGCCCTGCCCCAGATTATAGGCAACGGCTCCCAGCTGGAACAGGTATTCTTCCACATCGTCATGAACGCGGAGTTTTTCATGCGGGAGGCCCACCGCCGGGGCACGCTGAATATCACCACGGAAAAAGCGGGCAACTCCATCCGGGCTTTGTTTACCGATGACGGCCCGGGCATTTCACAGGAGAACATGAGCCAGCTTTTCACGCCGTTTTTTACCACCAAGGAAGCCGGCAAAGGCGCCGGGCTGGGCCTGAGCATCTGCCTGGGCATAGTTAACGAGCACGGCGGGAAACTTTACGCGGACAGCGAGCCGGAGAAGGGCACTACCTTCGTCATCGAACTGCCGGTTCAGGTCAACCCGAACTAGACCGGGACCGGCATTCCGGAACTGTAAAGCGCAGCGTTGCTTCTGGTCAGGCGCAGACGCGCTAGTACTTGGACGCCCCTATCTCTTCCATCTTGCCGGTAGCCACAAACACCACCCGCTCGCAGATATTGGTGACCCTATCGGCGCTGCGCTCCAGGTTATGGGCCACCCAAATCAGCCGCGTGGCCCGGGTGATGGTCTTGGGGTCCTCCGCCATGAAGGTGAGCAGCTCGCGGAAAACCTGGTCGTAAAGCTGGTCGATGGTATCATCTTCCGTGCTGATTTTCCGGGCCGTTTCAGCATCGCGGCTGACGAAGGCGTCCAGGCTGCGGCGCAGCATATCCACCGTCAGATCCGCCATGCGGGGTATATCAATCAGGGGCTTGAGCGGGGGCTCGTCCCCGATCATAATAGCGATTTTGGCGATGCCCTCACCGTAATCGCCGATGCGTTCCACCTCGGAAACGATGTTCAGCACCGCCAGGATAATACGCAAATCGCTGGCCATCGGCTGCTGGGTGGCGATAAGCTCCACGCACTTTTCCTCTATCTCATACCGCTTCCGGTCCACCTTCTTATCGTCGTCGATAACCTGGTTGGCCAGGTCCAGGTCGCGGTTCTTGAGCGCCTCGACGGAACGCGAGATGGCTTTGGTGACCATGCTGCCCATGGCCAGGACGTCATCCTGGATTTCCCTGATTTTCTTGTGAAAAGCGGTCCTCGTTTCCATGGAAGCCTCCTCAAATTTAGCCGAAACGCCCGGTGATGTAGTCCTCGGTGCGTTTATCTTTAGGGTTGGTGAAAAGCTGGGCGGTGGGGCCGTACTCCACCAGCACGCCGGCGCGGTCCGGCTCCATCATCATGAAAGCGGCGGTATCCGATACGCGGGCCGCCTGCTGCATATTATGGGTAACGATGATGATAGTGTAGTCCGTGGCCAGGCTGCGCATCAAGTCCTCTATTTTCAGGGTGGCGATGGGGTCGAGGGCGCTGCACGGCTCATCCATTAAAATCACCTCCGGCTCTACCGCCAGCACCCGCGCGATGCAGAGCCGCTGCTGCTGGCCGCCGGAAAGCGCCAGGCCGCTTTGCCCCAGCTTGTCCTTCACATCGTCCCAGAGAGCGGCCTGCCGCAGGCTTTTCTCCACGATTACTTCCAGCTCGCCGCGGCCCTTGGTGCCGTGCCGCTTGGGGCCGAAAGCCACATTCTCGAACACGGACATGGGGAAGGGGTTGGGCTTTTGAAAGACCATCCCCACCCGCTTCCTCAGCTCCACCACGTCAATCTTGGGGTCGTAAATCCTGATGCCGTCCAGCTCCACATTTCCTTCCACCCGCACCCCGTGAATAAGGTCGTTCATGCGGTTGAAAAGACGCAATAGAGAGGACTTGCCGCAGCCGGACGGCCCGATAATGGCGGTAATGGCGCAGGACGGGATGTCCAGCGTGACGTTGCGCAGGCACTGGAAGGAGCCGTAGAAGAGGTTGACCTGCTCCCCCTTGAGCTTGGTGACGCATTTATCTGCGGGTCTGGAACTAACTTCCGGCACATTGATATTGATATTCATGACACTATTTCCTCTGTCTCGTTTTAATCCTGATGGCCGCCGCCAGAATGTCAAAGGAAAGCACCACGATGAGCAGCACCAGCGCCACGCCCCAGACCGTTTCCTTGGGCATGTTGGGCACGTGGGCGGCCACCGTGTAAAGGTGGTAAGGCAGGGCCATGAACTGGTCCAGGGGCGATTGGGGCAGCTTGGGCAGTAAAAACGCGGCGCCCACCACCAGTATCGGCGCGGTTTCCCCGGCGGCGCGGCTGATAGCCAGTACCGCCCCGGTGATGATGCCGGGAAAAGCCTGCGGCAAAACGATATGCCGCACCGTCTGCCATTGCGTGATACCGATAGCCAGGCTGCCCTCCCGGTACTCCCGTGGCACGGACAGGATGGCCTCCCGCGACGTTGTAATGACCGTGGCCAGGGCCTGGCAGGCCAGGGTAAGGCTGGCGGCCAGCAGGGAAAGCCCGGCGTTCATGGCCATGACGAAAACGCTCAGACCGAAAAGCCCGAAGACGATGCTGGGGACGCCGGCCAGGTTGACGATAGCTAAATTAATGAGGCGGGTCAGCCAGTTGTCACGGGCGTATTCCGTGAGGTAAATGCCGGCCAGCACCCCCACCGGCAGCGCGAAAACGAGGGTGCCCAGCATCAGGTAAAAAGTGCCGATAATGGCCGGCAGAATGCCCCCGGCCTTGCCCGCCTGGGAGGGGAACTGGGAGATAAAGTCCCACGTTAAAGCCCCGCCCCCCTTGACGATGGTGTAAATGATAATAAATAATACCGGCGCCACGGTGATGGCCGTGGCCAGCCCCAGGAAAATAAAAGCGGTGCGCTGCGTTATGTTGCGTGAGCCCAGAACCGGCTTTGACATCAGCTACCTCGAAAATTTCCTTTTCTGCCGCTCCAGCACCCGCTCGGCGATGATGTTCACGGCCAGGGTGAGAATAAACAGTATCAGGCCCACGGCAAAAAGCGCCTGGTACTGCACGCCGCCGCGCACCGCGTTGCCGATGCCGGAGGCGATGGCGGAGGTCATGGTGGTCATGGGGTCGGTGGGGGAGACCGGCACGGCCAGTGCGCCGCCGGCCACCATCAGCACCGTCATCGTCTCCCCGATAGCCCGGCCCACCCCCAGCATTATCGCCGCGGCGATGCCGGACAGGGCGGAGGGGATACAGACGTGCCATATCGTCTCCCACTTGGTGGCCCCCAGGGCGTAGGACGCTTCCTTGAACTCTTTAGGCACGGCGTGCAGGGCGTCCTCGGACACGCTGACGATGATAGGCAGGCTCATTAAAGACAGCATGATGGCGGCGGTCAGCCCGCAGAGGCCGGTGTTCAGGTTGAACAGGCTCTGCACCAGGGGCGACAGCAAAGCCAGGCCGATGAACCCCATCATCACCGAGGGGATGCCCGCCAGTATTTCGATGATGGGCTTTATGGTCTCGGCGACTTTATGGGGAGCCACCTCGGACAGGTAGGCGGCGCAGGCCACCCCGATAGGCACAGCCACCACCGTGGAGATAACCGTAATCATCAGGGTGGAGACGAAAAAGGCCGAGATGCCGAATACCGGCGGGTCGGCCAGGGGGTACCACTTGGTACCGAAGAGGAACTCCCAGGGAGGGGTGTGGGCGAATATGGGCAGTCCCTCTCTGAGTAAAATAAATATAATGCCCAGCAGGACTACTATCGCCAGCAGTCCCGCCAGTAATATCCAGCCCTCGATGACTCTCTCCCCCAACCGCAGCCGCCGCTGGAGCCCCCGGGTGGGGTCCGCGGCGGCGGTGGGAGAGGAGGAACCTGTTTCCTGCTTCATGATTAACTATATTTTACACTATTTCGGCAGCGGCACGAAGCCGGCAACCAGCACTTCCTGCTGTCCTTCATCGGAGAGACAGTAATCGATGTAAACCTTGATTGCGCCGGTGGGCGCGCCGTTGGTGTAGTAGAACAGCGGGCGGGAGATGGGATAGGTGCCGTTCAGGGATGTTGCCACGCTGGGCAGGACGGCCGCGTCACTGGCGGTCTTCTTGATAGCGACGGCCTTAACCGTGTCATTCAGGTAGCCCAGGCCGGAGTAGAAGATGGCGTTGGCGTTGCCGGCGACCTGGGAGATGCCTTCCTCGGTGGAGGGGAGGAGCAGCACTTTACCGCCGTACTGGAGCGTCTTGTCCGCGGTGGTCATGCCGGCCATCTGCACCACATCTTCCAGGAAGTAGGCAAAGGTGCCGGAGTTGTTATCGCGGGAGAGGACGAGTATCGGCGCATCGTTGCCGCCCACCTCTTGCCAGTTGGTTATCTGGTTGGTGTAGATGGCGGAAAGCTGGGCGAAAGTCAGTTCGCTGACCGGGTTGGCCGGGTTGACGATGACGGAAAGGGCATCCGTGGCTACCTGTATTTCATAGGGGTCGACGCCCTTTTCCTGGGCCTGGGTTATTTCCGAGGCTTTGATGGCGCGGGAGGCCTGGCAGATATCCGTGGTGCCGTCTATCAGGGCGGCGATGCCCACGCCGGAGCCCGGGCCGCTGACGGCGATACTGACCTTGGAGTTGACCTTCATGAAGTTCTCCGCCCATACCGCGCTTAAGGGCGTGATGGTGTTGGAGCCGATAATCTTGAACGAGCCGGTAAGCGCGGGGGTGCCGGTGGCCGGGGTGGTGGTCTTATCCGTGCTGCCGCAGCCCGTCAGTACCAGTGCCGCAACCAGCACCAGCGCCAGGGGCAAGAGCAATTTCTTGACCGATTTAAACAATTTTTTCTCCTTTTTCACTTACTTAATCTTATCCTTCATGATTAATTGTAAGCGCGGGAGTTTAAAGGCAATTTAAGGGAATGTTAAGGTTTTGTTAAATATAGGGGGATTAGCGGCGGGGAAGGGTGAAAATAAAGGTGGAGCCTTTGCCTTCTTCACTGTGGACGCTGATGGCACCTCCATGCGCCTGCACGGTATGCTTGGCGATAGCCAGTCCCAGCCCGCTGCCGCCGCCGCTCCGTGCCTTGTCCACTTTATAAAAGCGCTCGAAGACGTGGGGCAAATCGTCCCGGGAAATGCCGATGCCGGTATCCGCCACGCTCACCGCCGCCGCCTCGCCGTCATAGCCAGTGGAGACGGTTACCCGGCCGCCCGGCTTGTTGAACTTGATGCCGTTATGCACCAGGTTGACGATGGTCTGCTTTATCCTGTCCCGGTCCGCCGGCACCGCGGGCAGGTCCGGCGTTAATTGCTTGAGCAGCCGGATGTGCTGCCTTTCCGCCAGCGGGCTTATCTCCGCCACCGTTTCCTCCACCAGGGTATTAAGGTCGATAAGCGCCAGCTTCAGCTCCGCCTGCCCGCTCTCGATGCGGGAAAGCTGGGTAAGCTCGGCCACCATCTGCGCCAGGCGGTCTATCTCGCTCTCTATCCTGGACAGGAAATCGGCGGCCACTTTCTTATCGTTCATCGCCCCGTCCTGCAAAGTTTCCACCATGGCCTTGATGCCGGCGATAGGCGTGCGCAGCTCGTGGGAGATATTGCCCACCATTTCCCGCCGCATCGTTTGCAAGTCCCTGAGCTCGGTGAGGTCCTGGAGCAAAATAACGACGCCTTCCAGGTGTTTCTGGTTATACAGCGGCACGGCCAGGGCGCGGATAAAGCGCCGGGTAACGCCGGACTCGAACTGGATGTTCTGCTCCCTGCCCCCCTTGAGGCAAAGCTTCAGCATCTCGTCCACCTCGTGGTCGTGGACGACCTCTATGACGTATTTACCGGCGGCGTCTTCTTCCCGGAAACCGAAGATTTTACCCGCCGCCCGGTTGGCCAGGAGGATATAGCCCTCCGCGTCCGTCATGATAACGCCGTCAGCCATATTGCCGAGGACGTTGGTCAGCTTGGTCTTTTCCGTGGAGATGGCGTCCACCGTTTCCTTGAGCCGGGAGGACATCTCGTTGAAGGCCTGCGCCAGCTGCCCGATTTCCCCCCTGGCGGACACGGTTATCTTCTGTCCCAGCTCCCCTTCGGCGATTTGCCGCGTTATACTTGTCAGCTGACGTATCGGCCGGGTGGTGGTGCGGGCGATAAGCCAGGCGGCCAGTATGGCCAGCACGGCGATAATCACCGTGGCCAGGACAATGGTGCGCGTCAGGTGGCTGATGGTACTCTCCACGGTGGTGAGGGGCAGCGCCACCCGGGCTATGCCCACCACTTCACCCTGGCTGGAGACAGTTACCGCCACGTACATCATCTGCTCCTGCAGGGTGGTACTGTAGCGTGTGCTGGAACCCGTGCCGCCGGCCAGCGCGTCTTTGACCTCCGGGCGGGCGGCGTGGTTTTCCATGGCGGCGGGGTTTTCCATGGAGTCGCCCAGGACTACGCCGTCCGGGGCGATAATGGTTACCCGGCTCTCTATTTCCTGTCCCAGCGTTTTAGCCAGGGCGTCCGCAGATTCGCCCTGCCCCAGCAGGGACGGCAGGGAGGCTTCGGCGGTAATCCTGGCTTCCTGCTCCAGGTAAAAGCGCAGGTTGTCCAGCTGTGAGTGGCGGACGGTGGTGGTCAGGTACGCCCCCAGCGCCGTCATGCTTACTATAATGAGGATGATAAGGGGAATGGTGATTCGCCACTGGAAACTGCGCAATCCTAACCCTCCAGTTTATAGCCGGTGCCGCGGACGGTCATCAGTAACCTGGGGTGCCCGGCATCCGCTTCTATTTTCTGCCGCAGCCACCGCACATGCACATCCACCGTGCGCGTATCGCCGGCGAAGTCATAGCCCCAGACCTTTTCCAGCAGTTGTTCCCGGCTGAACACCAGCCCTTTGTTGGCCGCCAGGAAAGCCAGCAGGTCGAACTCCTTGGGGGACAGCTCCAGCGCCGCTCCGGCCAGGGAGGCGTGGTGGCGGGCGGCATCTATTTCCAGCTCCCCTATTTTCAGCGAGGTCAGCCCGGCGGCTTCCGGCGTTGCGGTGATTTTGGTGCGCCGGAACATGGCGCGGACGCGGGCCAGCAGCTCCCGCATGCTGAAAGGCTTGGTCATGTAGTCATCGGCGCCTATTTCCAGTCCCACTATCTTGTCGGTTTCATCCGCCCGGGCGGTGAGCATCAGGATGGGAACGGTCATTTCTTTACGCAGGATGCGGCAGACCTCGAAGCCGCTGATGCGCGGCAGCATGATATCCAGTATAATGAGGTCAGGTTTTTCCCGGCGGGCGTTTTCCACCGCCTGCTCGCCGTCGGCGGCGGTGACCACGTCATAGCCCTCCTTGCGGAGGTTGTACTTGATGGTGTCCAGCAGGTTGATGTCGTCTTCTACAATAAGTATCTTGTCAGCCATTTTAACGCTCGATGGTTATAACGTGCGGCAACGCCCGGGCGCCGGTCTGATATCCGTAAATACCGGCCGTTTTCAAGACGGGGGAGGGCGGCGGGGAGAGAGCAACCGCTTCATACGCCATGAAGGAATTGTAACCTATAACAAGGGGGCAATTCAATGATACAGTGTTTTTTACCGTTTATTTTTCCCGTATGCGGTGGTGAAATACGGCGTGTTTAGCCTACAGCCAACCGGCAAAATGCGACCGGCAATTACTGCCGGTTCTTACTTTATTCTGACTTGCCTTTAACCGGTATCCAACTTGCTCAAGGTAAATTGAGAATAAGAGTGGACTGCTCCCGCATTGGGTAATGGAAGCGGGACACCCAATAAAGCGAGGAACATGATTGAGACCGAAAAATGCCAGAACCATTGCCTACCGCAAATCTCTGAAGGAAAAGCCAAAACAGAAAAAATATCGATTTTTACCCGGATAAAGCTCTTACTGAAAAGATATCTGCCATCCAAGAATAAAAAACAAGTCAAACAACGTCTCAACACCATCATGTGCCTGCTGAAGAGACAGGA
The DNA here is from genome assembly GCA_041652735.1 of Dehalococcoidales bacterium. NCBI lineage: Bacteria > Bacillati > Chloroflexota > Dehalococcoidia > Dehalococcoidales > Dehalococcoidales bacterium. Next base: position 16,457 of record JBAZGT010000006.1, read on the forward strand.
TAACATGAAGGTAATGACGCCCGGCGGAAAAACGGCCGCCGGAGCTTTAGCCGCTAATGTTACATTTAAGCCGGGGGATATGGTAAGGGTAAAGACGCTCGAGGAAATAAAGGCAACCCTGGATGTGTGGAACGAGTACCGGGGCTGCATGTTCATGGATGCCATGGCCGAGTTCTGCGGGACCACCCAGCGGGTGCTCCATCCGGTAGAGAGGTTCGTGGATGAGCGCGACTACCTGGTCAAGAAAGCCAAAGGTGTAGTCCTTATCGAAGGGCTTATCTGTCACGGCACCCCGAGTTACGGTCGCTGCGACCGTGCCTGCTACTATTTCTGGAGGAATGAGTGGCTTGAAAAAATCAGCCAGTGGGACTAATGGTGCGGTAAAAACAAAAATTGCGTTTCCAATGCCGATTCCTTCTCGGCAGGATGCGCCGGACTGCGTGGTCATGAGTCCCGGCGATGAACGCTGGCTGTCTTTCATTACCGCCCATCCGGATGCCAATATCTTCCATCATCCGGTCTGGATGGACGTCATCGCCACCTGTTACGACTACCAGTCTTTCGTGATTACCGTATGTGATGCCGCCGGGAATATTACAGCCGGGGTTCCCATGATGGATGCCAGCACCGTATTCCGGCGTCGCCACTGGATTTCCCTGCCGTTTACCGATTACTGCAATCCGCTGTATACGGACGCGGCGTCCCTGGAACGCCTGACCGCCGGCATCGCGTCCTTCTACCGCGCCGGCGCCGCCCGCACCATCGAGCTGCGCTGGGACTTACCCCCGCAGCCGCATATGTACACCTACTCGGACTTCGTGCTGCAAACCGTCCCCCTCGAGCCGGACGCGGCGAAAGTCATCAAGCGGTTCGACCGCGTGCACCGGCAGAACGCCCGCGCCGCGGAAGAAAAGGGCGTGCGCGTCGTGCTGGGCACGGAACAGGAACACCTCCGCCTTTTTTACGATATGCAGCTCAAGACCCGCCTGCGCCACGGCGCCCCGGCCCAGCCCGAGCGGTTTTTCGACCTGTTCGGGGAAAAAATATTCAAGCAGGGGCTCGGCTTCGTGCTGCTGGCCTATAAAGACGATAAATGCCTGGCGGGACTGGTCCTGCTGCACTGGAAAAACTCCCTGGTCGCCAAATACGCGGCGTCCCGCGTGGACAGCCTTAAACTGCGCCCCAACAACCTGCTGTTTATGCACGCCATCAAGTGGGGCTGCCAGAACGGGGTAACGGTATTTGACATGGGACGGTCGGCCACCGAACACACCGGCCTGAAGCGGTACAAGCGGGGGTGGGGAGCGCAAGAAAGTCCCCTGACTTACTCCGTCTTTTCCGCCGCGCCGCCCCGTCATTCTGCCCGCCGTTTAGCGGAAACCGTCGCCCATACCATTATCGAGCACTCCCCCATATTTGTCTGCCGCATCCTGGGCAACCGTTTTTACCGGTACATCGGCTAGCCGGTATATCATCGCTCTCTCCGGTTATCTGTTTCCTCCTCCTTTTCCTTAATGCTGTTCGTCAGAGCAGCTTACCCGTTTGTTTGTCCAAATATTTTCTTTAACGTTTCTGTAAAATCCTGCCATGACCCATCCTTCCTGTACTCATCAACAAAATTGACTTAAAGCTGGTTCAGTAATAAAATATCTATCTAGAGATAAAGCCGCCCGCTTACTTGGTATCCCGCCGCAGCTTGAAAAAGCGCGTTAATAATAACAGGAAGGATTGAAAGAATGGGTAAATACGATAAATACATCTGTACCACGCTCCAGAAAAGGGATATGCTGCCCGGCCCCACCCCGGCGGAAAGGGACAAACTGGCGGCCGCGGGCAAGCGCATCAGCATGGAGCATATCCTCTGGGTTGACAGCGAGGTCATCCCCGGTTCCTATTACGGGGAGACCACCTTCATCTGGCCGTCTTCTTACCCCGGGCAGATAACCCGCGAGGAGCAGATGAAGCTGCCCACCAATGATAAGCCGATGTTCCCCCACGGCCATGACTTCCCGGAGCTGCTTTCCTGGTGGGGAACCAACCCCGAACACCCGGAAGAGACCGGCTCCATGGGCATGATTATGGGCGACGAGCTGATTCCCCTGGATAAAAGCTGGGTGGCCTACATCCCGGCCGGCATGCTGCATATGCCTACCATGGGCAAGGGGGGCAAGACCACCAAGCTGCCCGTTTGCCACTGGACTTCCGGCCCCGGCGTCTATACCCGGGAAAAGGACCACGCGGAAGAGAAGACCGCCGCCAAAGAGCCGCCCAAGCTCAAGGAGACCGGCGAGCTGAAAAACGCCAAGTACATGGTCTACGGCACCAGGCCGGGACAGGCCCGGAAATACTACATGCTGCCTTATGATACCAAGTACGTCAAGCCCATGGCCATGGTGGACGATACGGTAGTGCCGGGCTGCGAGTTCGGCTGCGAAACGCTGTGGCTGCTCCCCGGCGATAAGACCAAGGCCGGCTTCCCGATGATGAAGGAGCGCACCGTTTCCCACGGCACGTCCATCGTTTTCAATGCCATGAACTATGATGACATCACCGACCTCCGCGCCGAGGTGGAGCTGTGGATCGGCGGGGAAAAGCATATCATCACCAAGAACTTCGGGGCTTACATTCCCCCGGACATCAAGGCCGGCCCCATGATTATCCGCAATATCCAGAAACAGATATTCTTCATGATTTCCTACCCCGTGGGACTGGGCATCACCAAGTACCGCGGCGGCAAATAGCGGCTGCCTGAATAAAACCTGAGATATAGCCTCTCTCCGGCGTGAAGCGGAAGCGTCAAACACCGGAGAGAGGCTTATTCATTAGTCTAAGCAGTATTTATGTCAACCATTCTCCTCTCTTTGCCCCCGGCGCGTCTGTCTTAACATAGTCCAAACACCGATGTTATAGAATTGTAACTAATTCCCCCCTCCGGATATAACTATTTTATGAGTCCTCCCCCATAATAAAGATATAAACTATTACAAGCGTAAGAGGTGACTGAAATGGTTAGAACAGCTAAAACGCCGGTAAAAGCCAAAAAGCAGCCGGACAAGCGCCTGGCCAAAGTGCCGTCCGAGTACGTCTTCTGGAGCCACGACGGCAAAATATTCGCTGACCTGGCGGAGCTGGCGGAAGGACTGGCCGCCATGTCCGATGAGACCTTCGCCTATCACTCCAACCTGGAAAAACGCGACTTCAGCAACTGGGTCCGGGACGTTATCGGCGATGAGCTGCTGGCCGACTACCTGGCCAACCTTACCGACCGCGTAAGGTCTGCCGATTATGTTTCCGCCAGGATTACCCTGCTTTCCGGCAAATAGCCGACGCCGCAATATCCTCCCTATCCCCCGCTAAAGCTTTACGGGGCGGTCCTCCATCTCTCCGGGGATGGGCATCGCCCCGCTGTATTTTCATATTCCCCCTCATCCCTTTCCCCTGTATCCTTACCCCTTTGTTATTGTATAATGCCTATACATGCTTTTTCCGGAGAGGCTATGCTAAACGACGTTATTTTCCTCTTCGACGAGACGGGGCTCATCAACAGCAACCGGGAAGCCGAAAAAATGTTCGGCGTATCGTTTGATGATCTGCTCCATAAAATACCCTACCAGTTTGCCCCGGATAAGCAGCCGGACGGCGCCGATTCCAAGGAGAAAGCCCGGGAGCTGATACAGGCGGCTTACGCCGGCCAGTCCCAGCTCTTCGAATGGCAGGTACGCAAACCGGACGGCACGCTTTTCGATGCCGAGGTCAGCCTGAACGCGGTCGATGTCGAAGGCAAACCCGTTTTACTGGCTGTCATCCGTGACATCACGGAACGGAAAAAAGAGGACGAGGCGCGCCTGGAAACGGAGCAGATGTTCCGCGCTATCGTGGAAAACTCCCACGCCGGCATTTTCACCATCGACGAGACCTTTAATATCACCTACGCCAATGACATGGTCAGCCGGATGCTGCTCTATCCCAACGAGGCCATCATCGGCCGTAATTTCCGTGATTTCCTGGACGAGGAAAGCAAAATCATCGTGGCGGAACGGTATCTCCAGCGGCAGATGGGGGAAGATACCCCCACCCGCTACGAGTTCAACATCGTCCAGAGCAACGGCAGCAAGCGGCGGGTGGAAATCAGCGCCACCATCTTCCGCACCGCCGCCGGGCACCTGCGCACGGTGGGGCAGGTGCTGGATATCACCGAGCGCAAGCAGGCGGAAGAAGACCTGCGCACCGCCCATGAAGAGCTGGAGTCCCGCGTGCAGCAGCGCACCAGCGAGCTGAGCGATACCAATCTCCGCCTCAAGAACGAGATTGCCCAGCGCGCCCTGGCGGAAGAGTCCCTGCGCCGCAGCGAGCTGCGCTACCGCCACCTGGTGCAGAGCACCAATACCATCATTTTGCAGATGGACAATGAAGGAAAAATCACCTTTTTTAACGACTTCGCCCAGCAGTTCTTCGGCTACACGGAGTCGGAAATACTGGGCAAGAGCGTCCTGGGGACGATTGTGCCGGAAAAAGACTCCGCGGATAAAGACCTCCAGGAGATGATGGCGGATATCATTACCCATCCGCGCCACTACCTCCACAACGAGAATGAAAACATGCGCCGCGGCGGGGAGCGGGTGTGGATAGTCTGGACCAACCAGCCTTTCTTCGATGACGCCGGCAATTTACGGGAAATCCTTTGCGTGGGCATCGACCACACCGAGCAGAAGCTGAACGAGGCGCGGCAGACCCAGCAGGTGCGGCGGCAGGCCGCCACGGAAGAGCGTACCCGTCTGGCCCGTGACCTGCATGACGCCGTCAGCCAGACGCTCTTTTCCGCCAGCCTGATATCCGAGGTATTACCCCGCGTCTGGCAGCGCGATGAAAAAGAGGGGCAGAAGCGGCTGGAAGAGGTGCGCCAGCTCACCCGCAGCGCTTTAACGGAAATGAGGACGCTGCTTTTAGAGCTGCGCCCGGACTCCCTGGCGGAAGCGGATATAGATTTCCTGCTCAACCAGCTGGCGGAGTCCATCACCGGGCGCTCCCGCGTGCCGGTAAGCGTGTCCGTGACCGGGCGCTGTAATGTGCCGGTGGAGGTCAAGATAGGGCTTTACCGCATCGCCCAGGAAGCCCTGAACAACATCGCCAAGCACGCCGCCGCCAAAGAGGCCAGGGTCAAACTGCTCTGCCGCACCGGCGGCGTGACCTTGCAGGTTAGCGATGACGGCAAGGGATTCAATACAAAAAATACGCCGCCCAACAGCCTGGGGCTGAACATCATGAGAGAGCGCGCCCGGGACATCGGGGCTTTACTGGCGGTGAAAAGCCGGCCGGGTGAAGGCACCACCGTCAGAGCGGTCTGGAAGAACGAATCTGGGGAGTAGCAAAATGAGTGATGAAAATCGTATCCGTATCCTGCTGGTGGACGAGCACGCGGTGGTGCGCAGCGGCCTGGGCGCGGTAATCACGACCTATGAGGAAATGGACCTGGTGGGGGAGGCCAACAACGGCGAGGAAGCGGTGCACCTGTGCAAATCGCTGAAGCCGGACATAGTGCTGATGGACCTGATGATGCCCGTCATGGACGGCGTCACCGCCACCCGTATCATCCATGAAAGCCAGCCGGATATCCGCATTATCGCGCTGACCAGCTTCGGGGACCGGGAGTGGGTGGAAGGCGCTTTGAAAGCCGGGGCCGCCGGCTACCTTCTCAAGACCGTTTCCGCCGCCGAGCTTATCACCGCTATCAAGGGAACGATGGCGGGCAAGACCAGCCTCTCCCCGGAAGCCGCCCAGGTGCTGGTGCAGAACCTTAAAAAACCGCCGACGGAAGCCGCCGACCTTACCGAGCGGGAGCGGGAAATACTGGCGCTGATGGTGGAAGGCCTGGCCAACCACGATATCGCGGCGCGGCTGGTAGTCAGCCAGTCCACCGTCAAGTTCCACGTGAGCAATGTCCTTTCCAAGCTGGGCGTCGCCACCCGGACGGAAGCGGTGGCCACGGCCCTGAAGCACAAGCTGGTGAGGTAGAGGGGGAAGAGATTAGGGGGTTCTGTCATGGCGAGGAACGCGGTGACGAAGCAATCTCCCTGCCTCCCTTATACCCGTGTCATTCTGGCACAGGCCAGAATCCATTTTGAATACCTGTAATTGCCTGGCTGCCATAGGTGGATTCCAGCTTTCGCTGGAATGACAACTCCCAATAAAGCCTTTATCATCTGTCATTCTGGCGCAGGCCAGAATCCACTTTTAGTTATTAGGTATCATTTAAGTCAACAAATGGATTCCAGCCTTCGCTGGAATGACAGCTCCTTTTCGTCCCCCGCCTTTAAGATTTGATTTTTCATTCTTGTCTTCCCCTTTACCCCTCCCCCACCCTGTCCATCCGGCCAGTATTCAACCCCCCTTACCGCCAGCCTAAAGTCCCCCCGTCCGCCGGATAAAACCGGCTTACGCATGTCTTATAGTGGAGATGAGTTCCATTGAGGAGGACTAAGACAATGCGTAAGAGAACCTGGACAGAATCACTCGCCCGAGCCTGCGCTAAAAGGCGCTGGTGGACCGTGGGCATCTGGGGCCTCGCCATCGTCCTGGCGGTTATCGCCGTGGTCAGCTGGCTGGGCGGTGCCCTGGTCACCGACGCCGAGTTCACCAATAACCCGGAATCCGTGACGGCCTACAACCTGATGCAGGACCGGCTCGGCACCGATGACACCATGCTGGACGAAATGGTTATCGTCCGGTCGGATACCTTAACCGTGGACGACCCCGCTTTCGCCGCGCAGGTGAACAGCCTCTACGGCGAACTGATGGCGCTGGGGCCGGATGTAGTCCAGAACGGCGTGACCTATTACATGGTACAGGACCCCTCCATGGTCTCCGCCGACCGCCACGCCACTTTTATCCCCTTTGAAGTCCCCGCGGACAATTACGCCAGAATATCGGAAGTCTATGCCGTGAGCGATAAATACAAAACCGGTGATTTTCAGCTCTATCACACCGGTTCCGCCGCCTTCATGGACGACTCCATGACACTGGCGGAAAGCACCATGCGCACCGGGGAAACGGTGGGCATCGCGGTGGCGCTCATCGTTCTGGCGATTGTTTTCGGCGCCATTACCGCCGCCCTGCTGCCGGTGTTCCTGGGCATCGCTTCCATCGTGGTGGCCCTGGGCTTTACCGCCCTGGTGGGCCAGGCGATGGACCTGACCTTCATGATAACCTCCATGATTACCATGATGGGCCTGGCGGTGGGTATAGACTACTCCCTGTTCATCCTCACGCGTTTCCGCGAGGAGCGGGCGCACGGCCTGGAGAAAATGGACGCTATCGGCAAGGCCGGCGCCACCGCCTCCAAAGCGGTCTTCTTCAGCGGCATCACCGTGCTGCTGGCGCTGGTGGGGCTGGTGGTCTTCCCGCTCTCAATCTTCATCTCCATGGGCATCGGGTCGCTGCTGGTGGTGTTCACCGCTATCCTGGCTTCCATGACACTGCTGCCCGCTTTAATCAGCATCTTCGGGGACAAGGTCAATTCCCTGAGAATACCGTTCATACAGTCGAAGAAAGCGCCGTCCTATGAAGACAACAAGGGCGTCTGGGCCTGGATTACCCGCACCGTGACCCGCGCGCCGGTGGTCAGCCTGCTGCTCACCGTGGTCATCCTGGTCGCCGCCATCGTGCCCTTCTTTGACAAGAAGTCCGGCATGTCCGGCATCTCTTCCACGCCGGACTATCTGCCCTCCAAGCAGGGCTACATGGTGCTGCTGCGTGATTTCCACATAGGGCTGGACACTCCCACCATGATAGTGGTTGACGGCAACGTTAGTGCCCCCGCCACCCGGACGGCCATCGCCGGACTACAGGAAAAGCTGGCCGGTGACGCCGTATTCTCTTCCGCCGTCGTGGCGCCTTACCCGGACCTGAACATGGCGGTGATTTACGCCAGGGTGGCCGGTGATACCATGAGCCAGGAAGCCCTGGCCAGCGTGACGCGGATACGTGCGGACTACATCCCGGCCACGTTTACTGATACCACCGCCAAAGTGATGGTCACCGGCGAGTCCGCTTTCATGGTAGACTACAACAAAATCACCAATGACTATACGCCGGTTATCTTCACCTTCGTGCTGGCGCTGAGTTTCGTGGTGCTGCTGCTGGCCTTCCGCTCCATCGTCATACCGGCCACGGCCATCATCATGAACCTGTTCTCCGTGGGCGCCTGTTACGGGCTGATGGTGCTGGTGTTCCAGAAAGGCATCGGGGCCGGCATCCTGGGCTTCACGCAGGTGGACTCCATCGAGACCTGGCTGCCGCTCTTCCTGTTCGCCGTGCTCTTCGGGCTGTCCATGGACTACCATGTGTTCCTGCTCAGCCGCGTCCGCGAACACTACCTGCATCATGGCGATAATACCGCGGCGGTGTCCTTCGGGCTGCGCTCCACCGGGCGTTTGATAACCGGGGCCGCGCTCATCATGGTGGCGGTGTTCGCCGGGTTCGCCCTGGGCGATATGGTAACAATGCAGCAGATGGGCTTCGGCCTGGCCATCGCCGTCCTCATCGACTCCACCCTGGTGCGCTGCGTGCTCGTCCCGGCCACGATGAAACTGCTGGGCAAGGCCAACTGGTACCTGCCTAAATGGCTCAACTGGCTGCCGAACATCAGCATCGGCGAGGACATGGAAAGCCGCCGGGAGCCGTCCGCCGCCAGGCCATCACCCGCCTTCCGGCCGGTCCTCAATCCCATTCCGGTAGCGGCGGAAGACAACGTGATACCGCCGGTAGAACCGATGCGAGACTGGCGCATGAAGTAAATATGCCTCCTCAATCCCGGGCTGGCCTCACGCAGGGCCGGCCCGGGACTTTTCCAGGTTTTGCGGTAGCTATACGGATGATGCTAAAATAGTCCGAATATTGAAAGGAGGGCAAAAATGAATACGCAGCGGTTCGACTTCACAGATTTCACCCGACTTAGAATCGAGCGGGCGCTCTCCGTGGATATCCTGAGAGAAGATACCTACAGCCTGACCATCGGCGATGATTTCAGTCGCATCCGGGTGGAAAAGGTGGGCGAAACCCTGGTAATAGGCCGCCGCGGCCTGGACTGGGCAGCGCTCTTCCACCCCCGCCCCCACGTCGTCGTCACCATGCCGGAGCTGGAAGCGCTGGAAATGTCCGGCTCCTGCCAAGGCAAGGTGATAGGTTTCCACTCCGACCGCGAGTTCAGCCTCAAGCTGAGCGGGGCCAGCCACCTGGAAATCAACCGCCTGGCCGCGGGCGGCGTCAAGATGAATATCTCCGGCGCTTCCGACCTTACCGGGGATATCAGCATCAGCGGGGAAATCCGGTTTAACGTCTCCGGCGCCAGCCGCATGGAGCTTTCCGGCTCCGCCGCCAGCGCCTTTATCGAGCTTTCCGGCGCCAGCCAGGCCAGGCTGGCCAACCTGACGCTGCAAAAAGCCAGCCTGAATACCTCCGGCGCCAGCAGCGTCCAGCTGAACGTCAAAGAAAACCTGGATATCAATTTGAGCGGCGCCTCCCGCCTGGAATATGCCGGCCGGCCCGCTTTGGGGAAAATACAGATTGCCGGGGCTTCCGTCATCAAGCAAAGATAGCGTCAAACCTGAATTTCACCCGGTAGAGGGAGTTGAAAATGAACACCACGGCACCAAAAGAGAAAAAAGGCTATACCGGCCTCCTAAATAAATCACTGGGGATATTTTTCAGCACCGCCTGGCACATTACCCTGCGCCGCCCCTCTCAGGCCTGGTTCTTCTTCCGCACCGTGCGGTGGCAGCGCCGGGCCGCTAAAGTCCGCGGCGGGCTGGACGGTCAGGGCGTGCACGTGCCGCCCATCATCATCTACAGCATTACGGAACGCTGCAACCTCCACTGCAAGGGGTGCTACGCCCAGGCGCTCCATGACGCCGTTCAGCCGGAAATGAGCGCGGCCAAGATGCGGGAGACCATCCGGGAGGCGCGGGAGCTGGGGGTTTCCTTCATGGTGCTGGCCGGCGGCGAGCCGCTGGTGCGCCGGGAAATCCTGGATATCATCAGGGAGTTCCGGGACGTGATTTTCTTCGTGTTTACCAACGGGACTCTGATTGACGTCGCCCTGGCCGACCATATGAAGCATATTCCCAACCTGGTGCCCATCCTCAGCCTGGAGGGCAACCGCGCCGAGACCGACCTGCGGCGGGGCAGCGGGGTCTTTCAGAACCTTACCGCGGTTATCCGCAGGCTGAAGCAGCGGCACATCTTCTTCGGCACTTCCATTACCCTGACGCAGAGCAATTTCAATACGGTGACGGAAAGCAGCCTGGTGCGGGACCTGCACCGGTCCGGCTGCCGCCTATTCTTCTTCATCGAATACACGCCCATAGACGCCGGCACCGAGTCCTGGGAAGTCACCGCCGCGCAGCGGGAAACCATGGTGCAAAAGGTGGCCGCTTTCCGCAAGGACTTCCCCGCCCTTTTCGTCAACCTCCCCGACGACGAGAAGGACTTCGGCGGGTGCCTGTCCTCCGGGCGCGGTTTCGTCCATATCAGCGCCCAGGGCAACGTGGAGCCCTGCCCCTTCGCCCCGTACTCAGACACCAACGTGCGGGATACGTCTTTGAAAGAGTCCCTGCGTTCGCGCTTCCTGGCGACGGTGCGGGACAACTCGGACCAGCTCCACGAAAGCTCCGGCGGCTGCGCGCTCTGGCGGGAAAAGGAATGGCTCCAGTCCGTGCTGAACGAGCAAAAGCAAACGGACAAAGAGACGGTGAAAGAACCCGCAAAAGATTCTGCGGCAGGCCTCAAACGATAGGGTTTACTGGCATAATTTACAATAACCGGCCGTTCCGGTGAAAAGCGGAATCCGGCGAGTTTCAGTTGCGTTATTCCCGGTAAACCCCGCTATAATTTACCGACCGGATGCCGGCCCCGATTGGCATACGGGGTATACTACTTTCGCCGGCATGGTTCAACTAATAATCCTTGCTGGGCAGGGCTATCGTGGCCAGGCCGGGAGCGGTTACCAACCCCGCCTGGTTTTCCACCCACACTTCACAGTCCACCAGGTGCTCGCCGCTGGCGATGCGCTTGGCCGTCACCTTTCCCTTCACGAAGTTGCTGTCCCCCATGATGCTGGGGTGCCGTACCTGGCAGGAGTACTTTTTCAGCGTGCCGTCATCGCCCATCCAGTCCGTCACGAACTGTCCCAGCCAGCATACCCGCTGCGGGCCGTAGTCGGAGGCGTTTTCCAGTCCGGCGCGCTTCTGCATTTCCTCCCGTGAAAAGCCGATTTCCACCTGCTCCCGTCTGCGTTCGATGCGCCGCGGCACGCCGGACACGAAGAGCCCGAAGCGGACAATCTCCATCATGGTGAGCAGCCCTTTTTCCAGCGCCGGCGCCATCTCCTCACCCACCGCCACGTTCTCCCAGTAGCGCGGCGCGGCCCCGCGTCTTTTATGCTCGAAGGCCAGCAGGTCGGGCGATTTTACCTCGAAGCCGGGCTTCGATTCCCTGTCGAAATGGACGGCCTGTTTCTGGGGCGGTTCGAAGCGGCAGGTGGTGGTGCGGATAGTGCCGATAAGCTCCTGCCGCTGGTTGTAGTAATACGCCTCGCCGGTGGCGAAGAGCATGGGGCCCAGGGACTTGCTTTCCTTCCTCTCGATGCCCACGCTTTTGGCCTTGACGGCGGAAAAGGCATCGCCCAGGCGGATGGGCCGGAAAAACTCCAGTTCCGCCCCCGCGTAGAGCAGGCTTAAATTCAGCGGCGGCAGCTGGCGGGGCGGGGCTAAAGCCGGCGCGCTGCCGTGGTTGATGTTATATAAAAAAGTGGGCGGCGCCGTAATCCCCTTAAAGCGGCTCTTCCCGGCGTATTCCTCGTCCAGCCACAGCGGGTTGGCGTCCCCCACCGCCTCGGCGAAGTTTTTGATATTGTCCCGGGTGGCCTCGGTGAGGAAGCACTGGCCGGTAATGTCATACTCCCTGCCGATACCGGCTTTAAAGTCGACTTCAAATTGATCAAGTGGCGTCGGTTTTTCAGTCATTTCCGTCCTTCATTACTATTCTGGTATTCAGATTTATTTATTCCCGCCGGCCTGAACCTGGGCAGCGTTACCTCCGGCGTTATGTCATCGAAGGTTACTTCCACCGCCATGCCGATGTAAATATCTTTATTTTCGCATCCCACGATATTGGTCATCAATAGCGGGCCTTCCGCCAGCTTCACGTAGGCCGCGTTGTAGGGGACATCGTCCCGCCAGGCCGGGTGGAAGGACTGCCGGTAAACACAGAAAGTAAAGACCTCCCCCCGCCCGCTCACCTTTACCCATTCCCCCCCGTCCGCCCCGCAGGCGGCACAGGCGGCCTCCCGCGTGCAAAGCGCGCCGCAGCTACGGCATTTATACGCCGCCAGCTCGTGCCGCCGCGCGGCTTCCCAGAAAGCTTTATTGGACTCCGTGACCAGCGGGAGCTGTTTTTTTATCTCCGGCATCTTATCTCCTCAGGATACAGCAGGTGGCGGCGCTGCCGTTGTCCACCATGCCGCCCAGCCCGGTTACCAGGCAGGTCTCCGCGTCTTTTACCTGGGTGGCGCCGCCTTCTCCCCGCATCTGCCTTATCCCCTCCGTGAGCTGGGTAAAGCCCATCAAATAGCCCCAGGAAAGCCCGGTGCCGGACGTATTACAGGGAAAGCTCCCGGCCGGCTTTAAATTCCCCGCCGCCGCGAAGTCCCCCGCCTCCCCTTTTTTACAGATGCCGTAGCCCTCCAGCTGGGAGAGTAAAAAGATGGTGAAAGCGTCATACAGCTGGGCCACGTCGATGTCTTTCAAAGTTATGCCCGCCATGCCGAAGGCTTCCTCTTTGGCTTTTGCTACCACGAAGCCGTCGAAGTGGTGGATGGCTTCCGGCGACCGGTTCATTTCCCGCAGGGAGTGGTCGATGCCGTAGCCCATGACATAGACCGGCTTCTTTTTACAGTTTTGCGCCCGCTCTTTTGAGGTTATTATCAGGGCGACGGCGCCGTCGTTGACCAGGCAGAAGTCCAGCAGACAGAGCGGCTCCACCACCGGGCGGGCGTTAAGGTAGTCGTCCATCGTTATCTTTTTACCGTGCATGATGGCGTCCGGCCTTTTATTGGCGTTTTCCCTTAGCGTTAAGGCGATGGCGCCCAGCTGCTCGCGTTTGAGTCCGTAAAGGTGACTGTAGCGCTGCGCCATGCAGGCGGCCGTCGCCCCCGGGCCGTACCAGCCGTAAGCCCCCGGCGTGCTGTACTGGCCCATCGGCATCATGCCCCCGCCCCGCCGGCTGGCCGCGCTGGCGGCGTGCACCAGGACGCAGGTATGGCAAAGCCCGCTTTCCATGGCCCCGATAGCCATGGCCACCATGACGTTGGCGTAAGATCCCAGGCTGGCCGCCTGCCAGACCATGGAAGCGGCAATGCCCGTCATTTGCAGGGGAGCCGTATCGCCCAGGCCGCCGCCCATGCCCGGCTGGTAGATATAGCCGTCGATTTCAGACGGCTTCAGGCCGGCGTCCGCCAGGGCCAGGCTGATGGCCTGCGCCGCCAGCTCGTCCGGGGTAAGGTCCGGTATTTTCCCCAGCGCCGTCAGCCCCACCCCCGCGAAGGCGTATTTATCTTTGATGGTCATATTATTTCTTTACTAATTTTTCAAACCTATCTTTTAACGCCACAGTGAAATTGTTTTTTGGAAGCGATGGCTGGTATAAACTTGATAACAGTTCGTCGCATATTCCTATTCTAACACTACTAAATCAAGCTCTTAATGGGTTTTCACCCTCACCCTTCCCTCTCCCATCAAGGGAGAGGGGTTAGCGCTTAGTCGAAGACTCCCTCTTTTTTCAGGTTTTCGTATTCTTCGCCGCTCATGCCGAGCACCTCTTTACAGATGTATTCCGTGTGCTCCCCGAGCTGTACCGGCCGGTGCAGTTCCGCCTCGGCGTCGGACAGGGTAAAGGCGGGCGGGTGGAAAAACTTCTGCTTGCCCAGGTACGGGTGCTCGATTTCGTGAAAGAAGTCGTAGGCCGCCAGCTGGGGGTCGCTTTCCGAGTCCTGGGCCGTCGCCACCACCCCCGCCGCCACGCCAGTCGACTGCATTATGGTCATGACCTGCTCGGCGGTACGTTCCTTGGTCCAGCTATTCAAATAATCGTCGAGGACGGCGCGGTTCTTTATCCGCCTGTCCAGCGTGCGGAATCTCTCCTCCCGCGTCCAGTCCGGGCTGCCCACTACTTGGCAGAAGCTTTCCCATTCCTGGTCCGTCTGCACGGTGATGGCCACCCATCTATCCTCGCCCCGGCAGCGGTAAGCCCCGTGCGGGGCGGCACAGGGGCTGCTGTTGCCCCTTAAAGCCAGCTCCCTGTGGTTGGCGGCGTAGTCCAGCACCAGCGGCGCAAGGTAGTTGATGCCGGACTCTATTTGCGATTGGTCGATGCACTGCCCCTCTCCGATGCGCTGCTGGTAATCTATGGCCGCCATCAGCGCCAGCCCACCGAACAGCGGCGAAAGGTGGTCGGTGTAATACGACGATATCGGCACCGGCAGTCTGTCCGGCCACCCGGCGATGGTATAAAACCCGGTGAGGCTGGTGACCGTCTGGCCGTAGCCCGGCTGGCTGGCCATGGAGCCGGTATGCCCGTAGCCGCAGGTGCGGTGCATGATAAGCCGCGGATTGATCTTATGTAAATCTTCCCAGCCCAAGCCGCGCTTTTCCAGCGTGCCGGTGGTGAAGCTTTCGATGAGCACGTCCGCCCAGCCGGCTAACTGCTTGAATACCTCAACCGCTTTGGGGTGATTTAGATTGAGGCCCATGCCGTACTTTTTCACCGGGTGGGTCACCGCGAAAGCCCCGCCGAACTCCAGGCGTTTGCGGGGGTCTTTAAAGACCTCGGCCAGCTTTTTGTCCGTGGGATTGACGTTGCCGCCCTGCCGGGTCACGTCCGGCCGCAAAGCGCTTTCAATGCGCACAATCATGGCGCCGTAGTAGCCCAGGAAATTCCCCTGGAAAGGCCCCACCCCACCCCAGGTGAAGTCCAGCACTTTCAGTCCGGCAAAAGGTCTTGGCTCCGCCATATCAAATCACCCGCCGCTCTTTCAGATTGACCATATCCTGAGCGGACATTTTTAAATCTTTTTTATAGATGTCTTCATTATGCTCCCCGATGAGCGGGGCGCGGAAGCGCACGCCGCAGTCCCCGATGCCCGGTTTGACGAAGCCCCCCGGATAGGTGATTTTAGTGCCCAGCTCCGGGTGGTCTATCTCCCGCCAGAAATTTCGCTCCTTAAAGAGGGGAAACTCCAGCAGGTCTTTGGGGGCGAGGACGGGGGTAAGCTGGATACGGTATTCCATGGCGCCGTCATGCAGCTCCATCTTGGTGTGCTTCATGAAGAACGTTTCCAGCGTGGCGCGTATCTGCCGCACTTCCTCCATGGTGTACTTGTTCCAGCCTTCTTTGGCCCAGTCCCAGGTGCCGAGCAGGCCGGGGTCGGCGCCGGACGACTTTATCCAGGCGACCAGCGACTCGTTGTGCTTGACGAAGTTGGGGCCTACCCAGAAGAAGAACGCGATGCTGCCGTCCTTACACTGCCATAGTAGCGGGATTTTTACCTGCCCGTCCTTGCAGAATATCTTGAGGCGTTCGCGGCCCTCGCGGGAGGCGTTGATTTTCTGGAACGCCCAGGGCAGCTTGGTCTCTATGGAAATGGCGAAGCAAAGCCCCTGGTGGGTGGATGCGTCCACCGTCTGTCCCCGTCCGGTGAGGCGGCGCTGGGCTAAAGCCACCATCGTGCCGATGGCCCCGTTCATCGCGCCTATCAGGTGGGCGTGGGGGTAGCTGGGGGCTAAAGGCGGCCGGTCCGGCTCCCCGGTGATATACATGTAGCCGGATAAAGCCCACACCGCCAGGTCGCGGTCGTTGTAATCGCGGTAAGGCCCCTTCTGCCCGAAGCCGCTGATGGACGTCAGGATTACTCTGGGATTGACCCCGCTCAGGACGCCATAGCCCAGGCCGATTTTGTCCATATGGCCGGGCGGGAACGACTCCACCACCACGTCCGCCGTCTTCACCAGTTCCTTAAAGATTTCCCGCCCGTCCGCGGTCTCGATATCCAGCGTGATGCTGCGCTTGTTGGCATTAAAAGCGAACCAGTACAGGCTTTTTTCCGGGTCGGCGGTATCGTGAAAAAAGGGCGCCTTATTGCGGTCCGGCTCGCCGCCCGGCTTCTCTATCTTGATGACATCCGCCCCAAAGTCGCCCAAGGCCTTGCCGCAGAGAAAGCCTTTCTCATTGGTAAGGTCGAGCACGCGGTAGCCGCTGAGCATCGGCAGTCCTCACTTTTTCCCGTTTTCAGATTTATAGACCGCTCGTGGTGAGCTTGCCGAACCATAGCGGTAAACACTTACTTTACCCTTCGACAAGCTCATGGTAAGCGTAAAAAAGGCCAGGAAAAAAGCGCCTTTCTCTACCTGTTACTCAAACATGATGATATTGCGCAGGGCATCGCCCTTTTGCAGTGACGCCACCGCCTCGTTGATGCGGGCCAGCGGGTAGTGAGCGGTAATAAGCTCGTCCAGCTTGAGCTTGCCCGCCTGGTACAGAGAAACCAGGAAGGGAATATCGATGCTGGGGCGTATCGAGCCGCCGCCGCTGCCGGTGAGACATTTTTCCGTGAAGATGAACTCCAGCGGCATAAAGTCTTTCATGTTGCCCTGCGCCAGCCCCACCAGCACCGTCATGCCCATCGCCCCGCACATGGAAAAGCCGGTGCGGATGGCCTCCATCTTGCCCACGGTCACGAAAACGTAGTCCGCGCCCCGCCCGCCGGTCATCCCCTGTACGGCCTTGACCGGGTCTTTTTCTTTTAGCAGGTTGACCGTGTGCGTCGCCCCGAAAGCCTTAGCCGTTTCCAGCTTGCTGTCCAGTACATCCACCGCGATAACGGGGTAAGCGCCGCAAAAAGCCGCGCCCTGGATGGAGTTGAGTCCCACCCCGCCGGTGCCGATGACCGCCGCGCTGCTCATGGCCGGGACCTTGGCGCGGTTGACCACCGCCCCGAACCCGGACGTCACGCCGCAGGCAATCAGGCAGGCGCGGTCCAGGGGCATATCTTTGGGGATTTTGGTCACCAGTTCCTGGGGCACGGTGGTGTATTCCGCGAAGCCGCCCACCGGCCCGGCCATCAGCGCCAGGGGCTGCCCCTTGGCGTTCTTGTGCTTGGGTCGGTTAAAAGCGCCCCGTTCCGTGCAGAAGTGGGGCTTGCCGATGGTGCAGTAATAGCAATGCCCGCAGCCGGAGGTCACCGTGCCGATGACTACCGTATCGCCGGGCTTACACTTGGTCACGCCCTCGCCGATTTCATCAACGTAGCCGGAGGTCTCGTGTCCGGCCAGGCCGGGCAGCGGGGACGGTATTTCCCCGCTGATAAAATGAAGGTCGCTGTGGCACACCGCGGTACAGGCCACCTTAACCTTGACCTCCCCCTTGCCGGGGGCGTCCAGGGTCACACCGTCTTCAATAACCAGGGGCTTGTTCGCTTCGTAAAGGATTGCCGCTTTCATCTTTAAGTCCCTCTTCCTAATATTTATTCGAACATGATAACGTTGCGCAGTCCCTCGCCCTTTTCCGTCAGCGCCATGGCTTCGTTAATTTTGGAGAGGGGATAGCGCCCGGTGATAAGCTCGTCCAGTTTGAGCTTGCCGGACTGGTACATGGCTACCAGGTTGGGGATGTCTATTTTCAGATTGGTGGCGCCCATGAAGCCGCCGATGAGGTTCTTTTCCGAAGGTATCATTTCCAGCGGGGAAAAGCTGAGCTGGTCGCGGAAGTTGGGCAGGCCGATAAGCACGGTGGTGCCGCGCTGCCCGGTGAAGGACATGCCCTGCTTGATGGCGGCGACGCTGCCCACGGTGACGAAAACCCATTCCGCTCCCCTCCCCGCCGTCAGCTTCCTGATCTCTTCCGCCGCCTTTTCGTTTTTAGCGCTGACCATGTGCGTCGCGCCGAAGTCCATAGCCATTTTCAGCTTGTTTTCCAGCACGTCCACGGCGATGATGGGGTAAGCCCCCACGTAAGCGGCGCCCTGGACGGCGTTAATGCCCACCCCGCCCGCGCCCATGACCACCACGCTCTGGAAAGGCCGCACCTTGGCGCGGTTGACCACCCCGCCGAAGCCGGTGATAACGCCGCAGGCCAGCAGGGCCGCCCGGTCCAGAGGCATCTCTTTGGGGACTTTCACCACCATGGACTCGTTGACTACCACGTATTCCGCGAAGCCGCCGATATTGCCCTTGAGGTCCGGCGCCTGTCCCTTCTTGTCTTTCACCCGCGGCTGCGCCGGCGGGTCGAAGCGGTGCTCGCAGAGGTGCGGCAGCCCGGTGACGCAGTAATAGCACTTGCCGCAGGATGCCAGCAGCGAAATGACTACCGGGTCGCCGGCCTTGACCGAGGTGACTTCCGCCCCCACTTTTTCCACGTAGCCGGCCGTTTCGTGCCCCCCTATAAAAGGCACCCGGCCGGGCATTTCGCCCTTCCAATCATGGACATCGCTGTGGCAGATGGCCGTGGCCGCCACGCGGATTTTCACGTCCCTGGCGCCCGGTTCGGCTATTTCCACATCCTCCACTACCAGCGGTTTCCCGAATTCATAACACAGCGCAGCTTTCATGTTCACTCCTTCAAAATGAATTTCCAAGCTCTAATATCTAAACACTAAACAGGTCCCGGCCTGATGAGCAACTGTAGTAAAAAACGTTCAGGATTTAGAGTTTAAAGTTTAGAGTTTTCCCTTGTTAGAGGCTATAACAATGCGGCGGTATAAGTCAACTTTGTTTGAGGCTGATGAACACGGCGGCGGGCGGGAAATACAATATCTCCCGGTTTGTCTGAATAAGTTTGATACAATCCGTACCGGCTACCGCTCGATGACAATCAGGAAAGAGACGCCGGCGGCGGTGTCCTCATCTCATGCAGCACCGTAGCCACGTAATTGGGGTCGAGCTTGTCCGATTCGCCCGCCTCGCCCACTGCTTCCGGCGCTTTGTCATTGATATTGCCGACGGTTTCCAGGTCCTGCCTGGTCTGGCTGATTTCCCGCCGGGTCATTTCTATAATGTCCTGCTTGGCCTGCATCATGGCGTCATTGGCCTGGAGGATGCTGGCTTCCGCCTCTTCGCTTACCTTGCGGCTTTCTTCCTGCGCCCGGCTGATGACCTCCAGCACGGACTGCCTGGCCCTTTCCGCTTCCTCCTGCGCCCGGCGGGTCTCTTCCTGCGCCAGGAACATGGCCTGCTGGCTGGCTATTTTCATCGTTTCCGCTTCCTGTTTGGCCAAAGTGCTTTCTTCACGCGCTTTGGCGATGGCCTCATAGGCCGACTTCTTTACCGCTTCCACGTCCTCCCTTATCTTCCTCACCTCCCCGAAGAACAGGTCGTAGGCCTGCTTTTCCGCCACCACCATGGCTTCCTGCATCTTCTTGCGCGCCATCTCCGTGGCCTCCTGCGCCTGTTTGGTCTCCAGCGCGGCGCGGTCGATGGCCCCCTGGCCCTGGCGACGGACGGCCGCCGCCTGTTCATTAACGGCTTTGGCTTCTTCCTGCACCTGCCTGACCGCCATCTGCACCTGCAATTTGGCCACTTTAAGCTCTTCCGCGTCTTTGCGGAGTTTTTCCTGGGTCAGGGAGATGGCTACCTGGGCGTGGCTGTTGGCCGCGGTCGTCTGCTCCCGGCTTTTCCTCACCTCTTCCTCCGCCTTCCGGACGACGGTATCGGCGGAGTCTTTAATCGTCTCTACTTCTTCCCGGGCCCTGGTGATTTCCGCCGCCACCTGGCTGAGCGCGGCCTGCTTTACCTGGCTGACGGTTAATTCCGCCGTCCGCCGCGCTATCTCCGCCTCGGCCAGCGATTTCCTGGCCGCTTCCTTGACCTCGTTCATCTCTTCCTGGGCGTGGTTGACCGTCACCCGCGCCGCCACTATCTCCGATTTGGCCTCCGCTATGATTTTTTCCGTCTTGAGCCTGGATTTGTCCTCGGTCAAATCATCGATAAGCTGGCGCAGCTGCGGGCTTTGACGCATCACCACCCGGTAAAACTCTTCACGGGTCTCCGTGTCGTACTCGCCGGAGCCGAAGATTGACTTGCCCAGGCCAGCCACCCCCAGCGGAAAGCTGTCGTTATTCAGCACTTTTTCAGATACGGACTTCTTCATTTTCCCGTCCGCGAAAAGGCTGTCCTGGCCGCTTTCCTTTTTGTCCTTTACCCTGGATTTCCTGGTGGCGTCCAGGGCGGTCTGGATGGCGTCGTCCAGGTCCTTGACCATCTTCTCCGCCTTTTTTTCGGAGACCTGGCTTTCCCGGTAAAACCGGCTGATGGCCCCCATGGCCGCCTCCTTAGCGTCCACCGCGTTCTGCTGGGCCCGCAGCAGCAGCTGCTGCGAGTCGCTTATATAGGCGGTCTCCGGGCGCTCGCGGGCGGTCTGGTCTCCCGGCGTCCCGCTGAAGTTATTACCGTTTTGTTTGGCCGTTGCATCTATTGTCATAGGCTAACCACTCTTGTCTCACCTGCCCGGTGAATAATGTTACCTCGCGGTCTGGAAAACGTTGCCGCTGGCGTTGCAGGTATAGGTCTCACCGGTGTACTCTGCCCGCAGGTATCACGGGAAAAGCGGGTGCGAGGCGCTGGTGCGGTAATATGTTTTGTCATTAATGCTTACCGGCATTTGACTACTCCCCCGTATGCGGGACAAATGATACCGTTTGCCATAACTTGACATGGCGTGATATGGGTTTATGCTTATGATAGGTGTTTGCCCGCCGGTCTGACAGTAAGGTTTCACCGAATTTTATTAGGGTAAACACCTATATTTCCTGGAGCGTTACTGGTAAGTCGCGCCTGCCGGTATCTGTAAAGTCTCCGCCCGGCCGCCCGGTTTTTGTCTTGCCTTCAATGAGCAGATACGGTATGATACTTTTACCTGCTCCTTGAAGTCCTGCCGTTAGCCCAACGGCTGTATTATGCAAAACCGCGACGGAAGGAGAAACGGCCATGCCGGGCAACAAGCTGATGCAAATCGTGGCGGCGCAAAGCACGCCGGAAAAGGATGCGGCTTTCGATAAATGGTACACGGAGAAGCATGTCCCCATGCTCTTCGGCTTCGCGGGCGTCAAGCAGGCCAGCCGCTACCGGCTCAAGGACGGCGGGGATTCATGCTCCCGCTACCTGACCATCTATGAGTTCGAGAGTGAAAAAGCCCTGGCGGATTTCCCCAAAAGCCCCGCCTTCGCCGCCGCCGTCGCGGACTATGAAAACGTTAAGGAAGAGGTCGGCTTCACCATGAAGTGGGCCGGCGTCTATGAGCTTATCCGGTCCTGGGAAAGGTGATTCCCCGCCCCCGGCGGGAATATTTTAAAGGAGAAAAAGATGGCCGGTAAAAACTATGATAAATATTTCCTCAAGGAACCCATGGCCAGGTCCATGTTTAAGGAAATTACCGCCCCGCAGATTCTGATGCTGGGCGATACCAACTTTGAGGGGGCCTACTTTTCCATGGGCTGGTCCTATGTCACCGAGCCTTTCCTGATGGTGGACGAGCCGCACTTCCACGACTACGAGCAGTATATCGGCTTCGTGGGGGGCGACCTGAACGACATGAAAGAGTTCGATGCCGAAATTGAGCTGTACATGGGCGACGAGGGCACGAAAAACATCATCAATTGCACCACCTTCGTCTGGGTGCCCAAGGGGCTGGTGCACGGGCCGCTCAAAATCACCCGCGTCACCAGGCCGTTCCTCTTCGTGGATATCGTGCTCGGCCCCAAACCGGACTACCGCCGCAAGCCGGCCAATACCAAAGCCTGATTTTAGTACGAGGTAAAGATGAAAACGCGTCCCAGGTGCCCCAACTGCGGGCAGGAAGCCTTCGGCGCGGTGTGCCGCTGGTGCCGCCAGCCGCTGCCTTCCGCCGCCGCTCCGGAGCCGACAGAAAAAAAGGAACCTGAAAAGAAAGATGCGCCGCTGCCGCCGTTCCAGGCCATCGACCGCCTGGCGCGTCTGCCCCGCGAAGCGCCTCCTCCCCCGGAAAAGAGCGAGGATAAGTCCGACCCCGGCATCGTGCTGCTGACCGATGCCCGCCAGCGCACCGCCCCGTCCGTCCGCGATATCGCCGCCCGGGCCCAATATGAGGCCGATATCCGGTCGCGCAAGCTGATGCAGGCCTCCCAGCAGAAAGCGGCCCAGATTATCCGCAACGCGGAGCATCAGGTGGCGGCGCTGCTCAAGAAAGTCCGGGCGGAAGCGGAAGACCAGGCCGCCGCCTATGTCAGTGAAGCCCGCCGCAAATCTCTGGAGATAATGGAAGCCGCGGAGCAGGCCGCCCGGGAAATGGTGGCCGGGGAAACGGTGGTAAAAGAGGCCGCCATCACCACGGCCAGGATGCTCAGTGATGCCCGTGAGAAAGCGGATGCCATTATCCGGGAAGCGGAAAAGAAAGCCAGGGAACTGCTGAAAAAACCGGCCCCCGCCCCACGCAAAAAGCCCTTAAAAAAGTAACGGGCGCGCCGCTTTGTACATTCCGTTCAAACCGTTCACCTTGTGATAATTTTGAGATTCACATAGCGGCTCAAGGTATGGACAATCGTAACTAACGGGAAATATAATATTAATTAACGATGTTTTCCAGATTTAGCCTTTTCGCTCACAAATACAAGTATTATATTCTGGCCGGCTGGGTTATCCTCGCCGCGCTGTTTTTTTTCTTCGCCCCCAGCCTGGAGGAGGTCGGCGTTACCGACCAGAGCCAGTTCCTGCCGGAAAAGACCGAGTCCGCCCACGTGCGCGACCTGCTGACTGCCAAGTTCCCCGCTTACTCGGAGACATCTTCCAGCACCGCCATTATCGTGGTCTATAACGAAAACGGCCTCGGCCAGGCGGATGAAGCGCGGGCGAAAGATTTGCGGGACTGGCTTATTTCGGCGCAGAAGCCCGCGGCGGTGGAAAGCGTTGTCTCCGTGTACGATAATGCCGCCCTGCGTACCTCGCTGGTCAGCGCCGATAACACCACCATGATGCTGTACGTCGGCTTTAACACCACCGCCCTGGACGACTCCGCCAAGCAGGCCGTCAAAGAAATCCGCCAGCAGTTTACCCCGCAGGACGGCACCCGTTTCTACCTTACCGGCAGCGTCGGCTTTTTGCAGGACCTCTTCGAGTCCGTGAACAAGACCATCGCCCGCACCACCCAGGTCACCATTATCCTGGTCATTATCTTGCTGCTTATCGTCTACCGCTCCCCCATCGCGGCTTTCGTGCCGCTGCTGGCTATCGGGGCAAGCTATCTGGTTTCCCGCGGCATTATCGGCTTTATCGCGGATGCCGGCGTATCCGTCTCCACGGTGACGGATGTCTTCATGGTGGTCACCATGTTCGGGGTAGGCACGGATTACTGTCTCTTTATCATGTCCCGCTTCCGGGAAAACCTGGGTGAACAGGACCGGTCCAAGCGCATCGTATCTACCATGCAGCGCATCGGGCCTATTATCTTCGCCAGCGCCGTTACCGTGATTATCGCTTTCCTCTGTCTGAGCATCTCGCGCCTGGGCATGACCCGCTCCAGCGGCTGGGCGCTGGCCATCGGCATCACCATTACCTTAATCGCCGGGCTGACGCTGGTGCCCGCTTTGATGTCCATCTTCGGACGCTACCTCTTCTGGCCTTCGATGAAACCGCCCGCCCCCACCAAGCAAAGAAAATACGGCTGGGCGCAGATAGGCGGCTGGATCTCCCGCCACCCGCTATGGATAAGCATTCCCATTATCGTGCTGCTGGTCCTGCCCTATATCGCCATGCCGGACTTCACCCTGTCCGCCAACATCCTGACCCAGCTGCCCAAGGACGCCGAGGCCACTAAAGGGCTGAATACCATACGGGAGCACTTTGCCATGGGCGAGCTGTCCCCGCTGACGCTGCTGATAGAGTCGAAGGACGGCACTTTACTCGACGATGCCTCCCTCCGGGGCATCGAGGGCATGGCCGGTGCCTTGAGCGGTAACCAGGACCTCGCCCGGGTGGACACTTTCTCCGCCCCGGCCGCCCGGCTCAACGCTTCCGGGGGCCAGGTGCGCGCCCTGGGGGATACGATCACCCCGGCGCAGTTTGACGCCGGCGGCTTTAGCTCGCTGACATCCATCTCCGATTCTTTGCAGGCGCTGGCCTTGCAGTACCAGGGCATCACCCGGAGCCCCGCCTTTACCGCCGCCATGACGGACCTGGCCACCGTTACCCCCCTCCTCAACCAGGTAGGCGCCGCCGCGCCCGCGGAAGTTCCCGCCCTGCTTTCCCAGCTCCAGGGGGTGGTCTATGACCTCGCCGACTCTCTAACAACCCTGGGCGGCGAGTTCGAGCTCCAGGGCAGCGGCCCGTTTGTCGATTGGCTGAAAGCCGCCTATTTCTCCGCCGACGGCACGGTGGCCAAAATCGGTCTGGTCCTCAATATCGACCCCTATTCGGACGCCGCCTCTGAAATGGTGCCGTCCATAAGGGAATCGGTGGCCGCCGCCGTGGCCGCCTCCACCCTGGAAAACGTTAATTACTACGTGGGCGGAGACACCGCCGTTTACGCGGATATGCTCCAGACCAGCGAGACGGACTTTACCCTTGTGATTGTAGTCACCACCATCGGCATCCTGCTGGTTATCATTATCCTGCTGCGCAGCATCCTGGCGCCGCTTTACATGGTGGCCACGGTGCTCTTTAACTACGGCGCCGCGCTGGGCATTACCTCCTGGATTTTGCAGGACATCTTTCATTACGCCAACCTCATCAACATGCTGCCGGTGATTGTCTTCGTCTTGCTGGCGGCGGTGGGGGCGGACTATAATATTTTCCTGGTATCGCGTATCCGCGAAGAAGCGGAGACCAAGCCTATCAAGGAAGCCGTCCACGAGGCGGTGGCCCATACCGGCGGCGTTATCACCTCCTGCGGCGTTATTCTGACCGGCACCTTCGCCACCCTGATGATTTCCTCCTTCCCCATGGTGCTGGAAATCGGCACGGCCATCGCCATCGGCGTGCTGCTGGATACCTTCGTGGTGCGGGCGCTGCTGGTGCCCTCGCTGGTAGCGCTATTGGGACGCTGGAGCTGGTGGCCTTCCCCGCTGTTCAAAAAGCTTAAGAAGGACTGATACCCCCCTTTTCCCCCACCAGCGCCCTCTCTCTGCCAACGGAGATAGTGCCGGGGAGAGAGGTCATATCCCTTCTCACCCTCTTCCCTGCTATTAACGCTAAACTATTACCCACCAGCGCCCTCTCTCTGCCAGCGGAGAGAGGGTCGGGGAGAGAGGTTATTCCCCTTTCCCCTTTCCCCTTTCCCCTTTCCCCTTCTCTTTACTCCCTCATCTAGCCATTCCCACGTGTAAATGCTATAATATCTCCAACTAACATGAACGCTGTTGAAGTCAATCACGTCTCCAAGTCCTACGCGGACAAAGTTGCCGTTTCAGACCTTTCCTTTTCCGTCGGCCAGGGTGA
Source organism: Dehalococcoidales bacterium (assembly GCA_041652735.1). Taxonomy (NCBI): domain Bacteria; kingdom Bacillati; phylum Chloroflexota; class Dehalococcoidia; order Dehalococcoidales; species Dehalococcoidales bacterium. The sequence goes on from JBAZGT010000006.1 coordinate 41,962, forward strand.
AATTTTCGGCTTAATCGGTCCTAACGGCGCCGGCAAGACCACCACCATCAGAATGATGATGGACATCATCAAGCCGGACTCCGGCGAGGTGAAAATCCTGGGCAAACAGCTGGACGAGGCCGCCAAGAACAGCCTGGGCTATCTGCCGGAGGAAAGAGGGCTTTATAAAAAACAGCGGGTGATGGACTCCATCGTTTACCTTGCCTCGCTCAAGGGCATGGACCCCGCTGATGCCGCGGCCAAAGCCTCCAAACTGCTGGCGCAGATGGATATGCTGGTCAACCAGCGCAAGAAAATTGATGAGCTGAGCAAGGGCATGAGCCAGATTATCCAGTTCATCGTGACCATTCTCCATGACCCGCCGCTGATAATCCTGGACGAGCCGTTCTCCGGCCTCGACCCCATTAACACGGAACTAATCAAGACCATGCTCATAGACCTGCGGAACCGGGGCAAGGCGGTGATCTTGAGCCTGCACCAGATGAACCAGGTGGAAGAGATGAGCGACCGCATTCTCATGGTGAACAAGGGCAAGGCCGTGCTTTACGGCGACCTGGCGGAAATCAAGTCCCGCTACCGCGCCAACGCCGTCCTGCTGGACTATGAGGGTGAGCTGGGAGAGCTGCCGGGCGTGACGGAAAAACGCCAGCACAAGGGCTATATCGAGCTGGTCCTGGATAACAGCGCCACCCCCAATCAGCTCCTGGAGCGTCTGGTGGCCAGCGGCATCACCATCAACCGCTTTGAAATTGCCACCCCTCCCCTCAATGAAATCTTCCTCAAGGTAGTGGGGGACGACCGTGAATAAAGCGCTGCTCATCTTCAAGCACGAGTTCCGTGCCATGCTGATGCGCAAGGGCTTTATCATCATGACCTTTATCGTGCCCCTTATCGCTCTGCTGGGCATCGTCGGCTACCAGATAGTCTCCCGCTCGGTCACGCCTTCGGAGGAAATTACCCGCATCGGCTACGTGGACGGCGTGGGCGGGTTCGACCAGTTTACCACCCAGGGAAAAATCGACCTGGTGCCTTTTGACGCCCCTGCCGACGCCAATAAAGCCATGGGCTTCGGGGACATCAAGGGGTATTTTGTCATTACGCCGGACTACCTCACCACCAGCTTTGTCAATTATTACACGCTGGAAAAACAGCTCGAGCTGCCGCCGGACACCGTCTCTGCCGTCAAGAGCTTCCTTACCAGCAACCTGCTGACCGGCAAGGTCCCGCCGGCCACCATAGATTTGGTGAAAGCCCCCCTGGGCATGGCCAGCATCAGGCTGACGGAAACCGGTGATGTGTCAACGGAGCAGGGCGGCTACGGCAACTTTATGATACCGGCCATTTTCAGCATCCTGCTGGACCTTTCCATTATCTTTTCTTCCAGCTACCTGATTCAGGGCATGGGCGACGAGAAAGAAAACCGCCTCATCGAGGTGCTGCTTTCCTCCGTATCGGCGCGGCAGCTGATAATCGGTAAGGTTTTAGGCCTGGGCGCCGCCGGGCTTTTGCAGGTGGTGGTCTGGATGATTTCTACGCCGCTTATCCTGGGGCTGGCGTCCTCGTCCATCGGCGGGTTCCTCAGCACGCTGAGCATCCCCCCCAGCCTCTTCGTCCTGTTTATCATCTACTTTATCCTGGGGTATCTCCTGTTCGCCATGATTTCCACGGCTATCGGCGCTATCAGCCCCTCCGCCCGTGAGGGTCAGCAAATCGCCACCATCTTCACCCTCAGCGCCGTCTGCCCTCTGTGGTTTTCCTCCACCATCATGCTCTTCCCCAACAGCCCGGCCTGGGTAGCGCTGACCATTTTCCCCCTCACCGCCCCCGTCACCCTGATGCTGCGGCTGGGCTCCACCGCCGTGCCCGCCTGGCAGATAGTCGCCAGTATGGTGGTGCTGGTGGGGTGCATCGCCGGCGGTCTGGTGCTGACCGCCAAGATAGTCCGCACCTACCTGCTGATGTACGGCAAGCGGCCGTCCCTGGGTGAAATCTTCCGCAACCTCCGCACCGGCTAAAGGCCGCCGCCGTTAAACGCTCCGCTTCCCTCTAGTGCTTCCCGTTGCGCCCTATTAGCAGCTCCCGCGCCGTCATCCTGGGCACCTGCCGCACCTCGTTTATCCGGCGCAGCAGCAAAATCACCACCGCCGCCCGCAGCAGGCCGGACAGCGTGAACAGGGTGCGCAGGCGGTAGTCGAGCAGCACCGGCAGGTGGGGCGTGATGTACCCGCCCGCCAGCGCCCCGATGCAGCAGGCAATCATGTCCACGGCGTTGAACACGGCGATTTGCTTGGTGCGGATTTCCGGCAGCGAAGCGTCATAGACGAAGTTGACCGCGGAAAGCCCGTAGCCGGACCAGACGAAGCCGCTGAAGGCGTTGGCGGCCATCAGGTAATAGGCGTTGGTGTTCACCAGCCAGAGCAGCGGGACGAAAGGCAGCAGTATGGATGTAATCTGGATAATCCGGATATTGCCCGCCCGGTCCGCCCGGCTTCCCCAGAAGGGCAGGAACACCAGGTTGGCTATGGTGCCGGTCGAGCTTACCATCACGAACTGCAAATAGCTGAAGTTCAGGTCCCGCAGCATGAAAACGGCGAAAAACGGCGCCGAGACGTTGGTGCACAGGTCGATGAGCGCGATGTACAGCGTGAACTTGCCCAGGGTGGAATTACCCAGGCCCTTGATGAGCTGTACCAGGCCGGGGCTGTCCGCTTTCTCCTGCGCCTGCGCCGGCTCGTACTGGCGGGACAAAAAGTAGAGCGATAGCAGCCGGAAAAACGTCGCCCCCCCGAAGAGTATGGCATAGCCGGTGAAGATATCGCTGTCCGTAAATGCTTGCAGTATCACCCCCGCCAGGAAGAAGAACACCAGAGTGATGAAGCCGGTTATCCGGCCGCGGAAGGCGAAATACCTGCCCCGCAGCTGCTCCGGCACCAGGTCCGCCATCATGCTGCCCCAGGCCGGATTGATGACCGCCCCCAGCACCGAGCTTATGGTCACGAACCCGATAAGCCACCATACCGGTGAATCATGGAAAATATAATGCACCAGCAGGATGGGGATGAACATGATGGCATGCCCGAAGAGCACCGGCAAAATAAAGCCCTTGCGGCTCCCCGCCCGCTCGGATAGGTCCGGCGTCAGCAGCTGGGAGAGCGCCATCATCAGGGACGGCATGCTGGAAAGCAGCCCCACCTGGCTGGTGGTGGCTTTCATCTCCAGCGCCAGCGGCGTGACATAGCTCTGCGTCAGCCCCATCATCGCGGCCCAGGCGCTGCCGTCCAGGACGCTGTATTTTAAGCTCTTTCTGACCTGTTCTTTACGTTGTACCGTATCCAAAGTGATGTCCCTTTTATAAACACGAAAAATGCGCAAAAAAAAGCCTCAGGCGGTTAACGCGCTAAGGCACAACGGCAATAATCGATAGAAAAACAACCGCCTCCGGTTTTTCCTTATACAGCCTGCCTCCCGCTATTTTTTTGCCGCATCATCAATTCATCTTTCTGATTCTTGGTTATTTTTCCGCGCCCGGTCATCAACCGGACGACAATTAACTATCATATACCAAATGTTAAGAAAAAACAATAGGACTGCCCGGCGTTTTTCAGGCAGCCCTACCGTTAATCTTTCTCTATGTTTTTAGCGGGTCGCGCTACGGCTTGGGCGGTTCCGGCGGCCGCTTTATTAGCGGTACCTTTTCCCCCCGCGCTATGGCCGCCCGCGCCCGGGTCATGTCCCCCAGGTCGAACCCCCACCCCTCTTTCAGTGTCCCCGCCCCCAGCATTATCGCCATCTCTATATGGTGGCGCCGTACCTCGTGCCAGATAAGCGGGCCGTGGGCCATGCCCCGCGGGATGAACATCGCGTAGTTGGTATTGAAACGCTTTTCCCCGCCGCCCAGCCCGAAGGTCATATCCGCCCCCAGGTCTTCCGGGTTATCCGGGTCGTTGCCGATGTGCATCACGATTTCATCGAAGTTATCGTGCTTCATCTCCTGGATGGTGTCCGTGATTTTCCATATCCAGCCGAACTCGATGTAGGTCTTGACGCCGGATATCTGGGTCTCGCTCATGTAGGTCATGGTGGGGCTCTGCCGCCCCTGCCCGGATATCGCCCCCGGGGATTCCCGCATCGGGCTGCGTATCACGTACTGCTCGTAGTCGTACGGCGCTTTTTGCGCCGGCTTGGTAGCCGCTTTGCCGCCCTTGCCCCACTCTTTCAGCGGGTCGCCGGTGCCCAGCACCATGAACATCTCCAGGTGCGGCTCCTGGAACTTCTTCCAGGTAAACGGCCCGTGCGGCGTGCCCTTGGGGATGAAGATGCCGGTGGTCGTATTGAAGGTTATCGGCTGCCCGCCGATGTATGCCTCGATTTCCCCGCCCAGCACCTGCGGCTTGGCCGAGTCCCTCCCCCAGTAAATAATAATCTCGTCGTAGTCGTGCGACTGCTCGACGGAATGAGGGTTGGACTCCGGTTTGCCTTTTATCCAGCTTACCTCTACATAGGTATTGGCTTCCGGTACCTGCTTGCGGCTCAGCAAAGTCATGGCGGGACTCTGCCGCCCTTTATAGCCCGCCCCGGACTCGTAAAGGGGCTTGCTTACCACGTATTTCTCGAACTGATCTTTAGCCATGCGTCTTTCCTCCTGAAAACCGGTGGGATTTTTCTTATGATAGTGCATTGCGCCGCACGTGTCAAAGTAGTTCAGGCTTTGCTATAGAGGGCGGCCTGGAAGTAAAAAAACTCCCCCGCCGCGGAACCCAACACGAAACAGCCTGTTTACAACTATTTATGTCAACCTACCCGCGGTTACTGCCGGGGCCAGGCGGAAATAACTCTTTCCCGCCCTAAAACCCGTGGAACGTGGCTATCTTGTCCAGCGGCTCCCGGTCCCGGTGCTCTTTATTGACCGGGTTTTTCTTGTCCTCGTAGCCAATGGCTATCCCCAGCGCGATGAGCTTGTCCGCCGGTATGCCCAGCTCTTTACGGATAATGTCCGGATAGACCACCGCCTGCGCCTGCGCGATTGTTCCCAGCCCGTAGCTGGTGGCCAGCAGCATGATGTTCTGCACCACGGAACCGCAGTCGTACAGCGACCACACGTTGACGCCCTTGGCCTGGTAGACGAAGTTCCTGCCCACCAATAGATAGATGCATACCGGCGCGCCGTAGTGCCGGAAGTTGTCCAGGAAACGGGCTTCCATCTCTTCCCGGGTCATTTCCTTCCGGTCTTTGGGCTGCAAAGCGCGGATACGCCCCATGTAAGGCTCGGGGAACTCGTAGGGGCGGGCGACTTCCGATTGCGGGTCCTGCATCCCTGTCTTGATAAAGCCGTCCTGTATCATCTTGAGCTTCTTCCCCGTCGCCACGGCGAACTCCCAGGGCTGGGTATTCGCCCAGGACGGCGCGCGCAGCGCCGCCTCCATGATTTTCTTCAGCAGGTCCAGCGGCACGGGGTCGGGCTTGAATGCCCGGATGCTTTTTCTGGCCTTAATCGCCTCGATAACGTCCATTTCCGGATCCTCCTTGATTGATGGCTATCCGCTTTCTTTCTTCGGCAATATTTCCGGGTTCTCTTTTGCGTCCCCGGCGCGGTGGAAAATACCGGAAAACAGGTGCGCCGGAAAGACGATAATGCCGACAAATGCTATTACCTGGGCGGTAGTTTCCAAGAAAAACCTTCCCCGTATTCGGCGTTAGGGTATATCCTGTGCATTATGTCACCAGCAAGCCTAAACTTCAAGTGTTTTTTACCGTCCCGTCTTACCATTTGTGGAATCACCGCCAAAGTATTATAATAAATTCGCCTAAATTTAAATCCCCGGTTACCCCCTGCTTCTCGACCCCCTCTCCCCGTACCAACCGGAGTCAGCTAAAGGCAAAAAGCGGTCAGTAATGATTTCGCCGCCGCTCTTGTATGTTTACCGGCGGCCGGGCGAATGATAAATATATACCGGATGTCTTGGTGTGACTCCTCCCCGGTTGTACCCCCGGATAAACACGACTATGAGAGATTCGCAAAAAACCAGGAATCAGCTTCTTAATGAACTTCAGGAAGCCCGCCGTCAGCTTGAAGTGCTGGCCGCCGCGGAGGTGGAGCGCAAACAGGCGGGAGACGAGCTGAGCAAGTCCGAGGAAAAGTTTTACAAGGCTTTCCTCTCCAGCCCGGATATGATTATCATCTCCTCCATCGCCACAGGCAAATACCTGGAGGTGAATGAAAGCTTCGCGGAGATTACCGGCTACAGCCGTGAAGAGCTGATCGGCCATACCGTGGAAGACTGCAACCTCTTCGTCAATCCGGAAGAACAGCAGAGAATGATCCGCATTCTGGATGAACACGGCAGTTTTAGGAACGAAGAGTTTGTTTTCCGCGTCAGGTCCGGTGAAATCCGCCACTGGCTGTGCTCGGCGCAGATTATCAGCATTGACGGTGATGCCTGTATGATTGCCGTGGCCGTGGATGTCACGGAATCCAAGAAAATGGAGCAGGCCCTGCGGGAATCGGAAGAAAAGTTTTCCAAGGCGTTCAGCTTCAGCCCGGTGGCCATCGCCATCACCACCTTGAAGGAAGGCAAGTTTGTCGCCGTCAATGAGACGCAGTCCCGTTTCTCGGGCTACAAACCGGCGGAGTTTATCGGCCGTACGGCCCAGGAGATGGGACTCTGGGGAAAACCGGACGACCGTGAAAAAATACTGCGCCTGCTGACGGAAAGGGGGCGCATTTACAACGAAGAGATAGTTTTCCGCTCCCGGTCCGGCAGTCTGCTGACCACTTTGTTCTCCGCGGAGGTCATCAATATCAGCGGGGAAGAGTGCATGATTTCCTCGTCCCTGGACGTGACCGACCGTAAAAAAATGGAGCAGGCCCTGCGGGAATCTGAGGAAAAGTTTTCCCAGGCGTTTAACCTGAGCCCGATTGCGGTAGGCCTTATCGATATCGATGCCTCCAGGTTCGTCGAGGTCAATGACAGCTTTTTGCGCTTTACCGGCTATAGTCGGGAGGAGGTTATCGGGCGTACGCCGGAGGAACTGGAACTCTGGGTAAACCCGGCGGACTCCGGGCTGATGGATGCGAACCTGCGCAAGACCGGCGGTTTGTTCAACGCGGAAATCAAGTCCCGCATGAAATCCGGAGACATCCGCACCGGACTGTTCTCCGCTCAGACCATCACTATCGGCAGCCAGTGCCGGCTGATTCTGGTGATAACCGATATTACCGCGGAAGTTACGGCCAAAGAGGCGCTGCGGGAATCGGAGAACCGGTTTTCCATGGCGTTTCACACCAGCCCGGTGGCCATCGCCATCACCAAGCTTAAAGACGGCATCTACGTGGACGTAAATGAAAACTATATCGTTTCCACCGGCTATTCCCGGAAAGAGCTTATCGGGCATACCACACGCTCGGTCAATATCTGGGCGTCGCTGGAAGACCGCGCTAGAATGATGGCAATCGTGCAAAAACAGGGCCGGGTGCAAAACGCTGAATTTGATTTCCGTATCAAATCCGGGGAAATCCGCACCTGGCTGATATCTTTTGAACCTATCACCACCGGCGGGGAGCCCTGCCTTATCGGCGTCTCGGTTGATATTACCGAGCGCAAGCGCGCCGAGCAGGCGCTGCGGCAATCAGAAGAAAAATTCTCCAAGGCTTTCCATGCCGGTCCGCTGGCCATTTCGGTCAACAAATTCGCGGACGGATGCTTCGTGGAGGTCAATGAAAGCTTCACCGCTATTTTCGGCTTTACCCGGGAGGAGGCCATCGGCAAGACCTCCCTGGAACTGAATATCTGGCTGGACCGTCAGGACCGCGAGCACTTCGTGCAGATACTGCGCCAAGAGGGCCGCATCAGAAACCAGGAATACGTCTTCCGCAATAAGTCCGGCGGTACGCGCAACTACCTTCTTTCCGCCGAGATGATAGAATACGAAGGTGAAATCTGCGTGCTGGTGGTCACCAACGATATTACCGACTACAAGCGCATGAGGGCGCAGGTCCTGGAAGCGGAAAACCTGAAAGAGGTAGACCGTCTCCGCTCCGAGCTGCTGGCTAATGTTTCCCATGAGCTGCGCACGCCGCTGGCCAGCATCAAGGGCTTTGCCACCATGCTGCTGGACTACGGTAACCGCCTTAAGTCCCCGGAAAAAAGGGGGTACCTGGAGACTATCGATAAAAACACCGACCGCCTGGTCGAGCTAATCGAACAGTTAATAGAAATGTCCCGCATGGGCGCCGGCATGCTGTCTATCCGGAAAACTTCGGTTAATGTCTCCCAGTTGTGTAAAAGTGCCCTCAGCCAGGCCAGGAAAGAGTCGCCCGGCTATTCTTTCGTCCAGGACATCACTCCCCGCCTCCCTCGCGTTAACGCGGACGTCCAGCGTATCCGGCAGGTGCTGGACAATGTGCTGGATAACGCCGTCAAGTACTCCCGGCCCGGCGTGGAAATCACCCTGTCCGTCCGCAGGTCCGGGGAGGAAATGCTGTTCACCGTGGCCGACTGCGGTATCGGCATCCCCAAAGATGATTTGCCGCACATTTTCGAGAGGATATTCAACGCGCCGCGCCGGCAAAAATCCGCCGTGCCCGGCGCCGGACTGGGCCTGCCCATGTGCAAGGCTTTGATTACGGCGCACGGCGGCCGGATATGGATTGAGAGTGAAGAGGGCGTGGGAACGCGCTGTTTCTTTACCCTGCCCCTGAATGCGGAAGCCACGCCGGATAGCGCTGCCTGGGATTTACCGGACTAGAACTTGCCCGCCAGTGATTTATAGGTGTCCGCCAGCGCCTGGGGTATCACCCGTACGTCGCCCAGCACGGTGATATAGTTGCTGTCCCCCTGCCACCGCGGCACGATATGGCTGTGAAAATGGTCGTCGATGCCGGCTCCCGCCACTCTGCCCAGGTTCGCCCCGATGTTGAAACCGGCCGGATTGAAGGCTTCTTTCATCACCACCACCCCCCGGCTCACCAGCTTGTAGTGCTCGTTCCTTTCCGCATCCGTAAGCTCTTCCAGGTTGGCGGTATGGCGGTAAGGCGCAATCAATAAATGACCGGGGTTATAGGGATAAGCGTTCAGCATGATAAAGTTGTGCTTGCCCCGGTAGAGAATATAGTTCTCCGCGTCCTTGTCCTCGGCGGGTTTATCGCACAGGATGCACCCCGCCGGTTTGGCCGCCCGGATATACTCGATGCGCCATGGCGCCCAGATATATTTCATCGTAAAGCCCCCTTGCCCGTCGCTCCTGCTATTCTAGTAGTCTCCCCCCTTGGCCGTCAATGGCCGGTGCTTTCCTCTCCTCCTAGCCCCCTCTCCGTCGACGGAGAGAGGGAACTAAAGGGGGTGAGGTTTACCTGCCTATATTACGCCCTTATTCTTGAGCGCGCTGATTTCCCCGGCGCTCAAGCCCAGCAGCTTGCCGTAGACGTAGTCGTTGTCCTGTCCGGGCGCCGGCGCCGGTCGCTCATATTCCGCCCCGCCCCTCCCCATCCTGATGGGGGAAGCATCGGTCAAAACATCCCCCTGAATAAAAAAACCCCGCGCTTTTAGTTGCGGGTCTTTGGCCAGGTCCGCCGCGTCCTGCACCTTGCCGGCGGCCGCTCCGTTGGCCTGTAAAAGGCTCATTACTTCGTTCGCGGTGTGTTCCCGCGTCCAGACGCTTATCAGCCCGTCCAGCTCCGCCCGGTTTTCCCGCCGTCCCTCCGCCGTGGAGAATTGCGCGTCCTCCGCCCACCCCGGACTCCCCAGCGCCCGCTTTAGTCCCCGCCACTCCTCCTCCGTGAAAACGGCCGCGGCGCACCAGCCGCCGTCCCGGCAGGGGTATATATTATTCGGCGCGGACGGCGCTTCCTCGTCGGTCAGCAGGCCGCGCATTACATCAACCTCGGAGATATCCAGGTACTGCCCCTCCCCCGTTTTCGTCCGTTCCTCCAGCGCGCCCAGCAGCCCCAGGGACGCGTACAGCCCGGCTATATGGTCGGCGTAAGAGAACCCCGGCCCCAGCGGCGGCCCGCCGGGCAAAGCCATGCGCCCCGTCAGCCCGGCAAGCGCGTGGACCGTCGGCGCGTAGCCGGTATAGTCCCGCCGCGGGCTTTGCCGCCCCATGGCGGACATGCTAACCATGATGATGTCCGACTTTATCTTTTTAAGGCTGGTGTAGTCCAGCCCCCAGTTTTCCATGACGCGGGGGGTAAAGTTCTCGATAACGGCGTCGCTGATGCCCGCCAGCTTTTTCGCCAGCGCCAGGCCTTCCGGCTTGTTTAAGTCCAGCGTGATGCTCCGCTTGTTGCGGTTCCAGGTGTTATAGTAGCCGCGGGCAAAGGCGTCCTCATCCGCGGGCGTGCCCGGCCGCTGTACTTTAATCACCTCCGCCCCGAAGTCCCCCAGCAGCCGCGTGGCGTAAGGCCCCGCCAGCACCCGGGTAAAGTCCAGGACGCGGACGTTATGGAGAATGGATTTAGTTTTCATATTCTATTCAGTACAAGGCTTTGGCCGGCGGGGGGAACTAAAGGGGGTGAGGTATCTTTCCCCGTCTGGCTTTATGCCTGCCGCTTATGCTATAATAAAATCCTGAAATAAGATAACTGTTAAGGATATTGAAATGACTGCCAAAGCCGCTAAAGCTGATAAACCCTCCAAAGACCTCAAGACCTTCATGGAGAACATCAACAAGAAAGACAAGCTGAACGGTCTCAAGATAACCTTCGGTTTCACCAAGCGCAAGAGAAAGTAACCGGCGCTTTTTACCGCCTCCTCTCCCTTTTTCTCTTGCCCTCGAATGGTTCTTCGTCCGTGAAGTCCGGCCGGTAATTTTCCGCCGCGTCCAGTTCCTGCATCCACCCGTTCTCTATGCCTAGTTCCTCCACCAGCCCGGCCACCGCCGCGTATTCCTCCGGGTTTATTTTCCGGTTCAGCGCTTTATATTTGTCGGCGCGGTGGGCGGGATAGTACTGGGACATCACGCTGACCGCCACTTGGGGCGATACCTCTTTCACCAGCCACCTTAATGATTCCCCGCTCCCGGCGATGTCGTTGGGCAGTATCAGGTGGCGGACGATAAGCCCTTTTTGCGCGATGCCCTCATCATCGACGACCAAATCGCCGACCTGCCGCTGCATCTCGCTAATCGCCGCCCGGGCGTGATCGGCGTAGTTCCGCGCCCGCGAGTATTTCCGCCCCAAATCGTTAGAGGCGTAGCGTATGTCCGCCAGGTAGATGCTGACTATGCCGTCCAGCTCTTTAAGAGTTTTCAGCGAATCGTAGCTGCTGGTGTTATAGACCAGCGGCAGGCGTAGCCCTTTAGGGACGGTCTCCAATACCGCCTGTACTATCTGCGGCACGAAGTGTGACGGCGTCACCAGGTTGATGTTGTGGCAATGCAGCTCGTCCTGGAGATAGAGCATTTTCTCCGCCAGTTCCGCCGCCGTTACCTGGTTCTTCCTTTGCGTTTTATGGTCCTGGCTTATCTGGTAGTTCTGGCAGTAAACGCAGCGCATGTTGCAGTTGCCGAAGAATATCGCCCCGGAGCCGTGCGTGCCGGAAAGCACCGGCTCCTCCCCGTTATGGGCGCAGACAGAGGACACGATGGGTAAAAGCCCGGCGTAGCAGTGCCCCACTCCGCCTTTCAGTCGATTGGCCCGGCACTCCCGGGGGCAGATATCGCAGGCCCCCAGCCTCGCCTCCAGCACTTTAGCCCGCCGCTCCAGCTCCCCGGAGCGGTATAACGCTATATACCCCGGCTCGTAGTCGGTCATGGTTCTTTCCTTTTAACCTCCAGCCGCAGACCGTTTATTTTCGTTACCTCCACCATCGCGCCGGTTTCTATCTCCCCTTCTGCCGCGGCCGCCTGCCAGTATTCGTCCTTGATTTTCACCGTGCCGGCAGGATGCAGCGCCTCCGTCACCCGGCCGGTCATGCCTATCATCCCCTCCGCGCCGTTCACTTTTCTGCGGCGCAGGGCCGGAATCACCGCTTTATGCATGATGAAGACGAAAACGGCCATCAGCAGCGCTATTATCAGGATGAGCGGCCAGGTAACTTTAACGTGAAAGAGCCACAGCCCCATGAATATTAGCGCCAGTACCGCGATATCGTCGATTAGCGACGCCAGCACTATCAGCCAGGCTTTCAGGGTGGACATTTCGCCTTTTTTATTCATTGTTCGATTTAGTCTCTTTAAGGTCGTTTAGCCTGTAAATATCATTTCGCCATCCGCTCGCCTTGAGCTTGTCGCAAGGTGATGCCGCCTTGATATTATGGTGCGATAGTTTCACCAGGAGCGACGGCTAAACGGCCTCCGCTCCCGCATGATTTTCGGATACCACCTCCGCCCAGGGGAAATGCATCAGCTGCCCCTTCTCCGCCAGCTCCTTGACCCCGTGCGTTAAAGTCCACTTCCCCAGCACCTCCACGATGTGTTCGATATGGCGGTCGCGTTCTGCCCTGTCCCCCCACCTCGCCTCCGCCAGGTCTTCCGCCATGCCCTCGGCGTCGAGCCATTCCGCCAGCGTTTCCCAGTTCAGTTGGAGGGAAAGCAGTATGTAGCCGTCCCGGCAGCGGAAGATATCGAAAGCGTTATTCCAGTGCCGGCTGCCCCGCCGCCCGGACACTATCCCCTGGTAAAAATAGCGCACCGGCACCTGGTCCAGCGTGGCCGCCGCGCATTCCATGATGGAGATATCTATGTGCTGCCCCCGTCCCGTCTCCCGGCGGTGCCGCAGCGCCAGCAAAATCCCGTTAGCCGCGAACAGCCCGGCGGTGTAGTAGGCCTGGCTGCCGTAGAGCTTTAGCGGCGCGTCAGCCTCCCCGGTAACGGACAGCCACCCGCCCATGGCTTGCAGGGTAAGGTCGGACGCTTTAAAATCTTGATACGGCCCCCCCTGCCCGAAAGGCGTAATGGACGCCATGATCAGGCCGGGATTGATTTTCTCCAGGTCTTTATAGCCCAACCCCTTTTCCCCCGGGTACCCCGGCGCGCCGGTCTCTACTAAAATATCGGCGGTCTTGACGGCTTCCCGCAGCGTTTCCGGGCCTACGCGCTTTACCGCCGCCCCCATGCCCGCCAGCGTTTTCACGCAAAGCGTGCCTTTGGCGTCGGTACAATCGAGGATTTTATAGCCGGACAGTGGACCCATGGTTCCCCCTCCCGTATTCACCTCCCCCTGGTAACCGGTAACCGGGAAACAAGTCCCCAAATAATCCTATTATTCAATAATTCAAAAAATAATTATTTGGTTATTGCTACGCCCTCAGCTTCCCCATCGCTTCCCGTATCCTTTTAACGCACCGCTCTTTCCCCATCGCCGTCATCATCTGGAAAAGGGGCGGCGTGGCTGTCTCCCCGCTCACCGCCGTGCGCAGCGCGCTGAAAAGCTGCCCCGCCTTTATCCCCAGCTCCTCCGCCAGGGGGCGGAGCAAAGCCTCCAGCCCGGCGTCATCGTAGGGCTCCAGCTTTTCCAGCCGGGGTAAAGCCGCTTCGAGCGCTTTCAGAGTGCTTTCCGCCGTCATGTTCTTGGCTATCAGCAGCGCCGGGTCGTACTCCAGATTTTCTATAAAAAAGAATTTCACCAGGGCGGGGATTTCGGTGAGTTTCCTGGCCCGCTCCTGTACCAGCGGCAATACTTGGCGCAGGTATGCCGTGTCCAGCGGTCGCGTTATACCGGCCGGCAGGTCTTTTTCCAGGAACGGCATCGCCCGCCTGGTGAAGTCCTCCGCCGTCAGTCCGCGCATGTACACCCCGTTCATCCAGTCCAGCTTCTCCTGGTTGAAAGCGGCCGCCGTCTTTCCCATCCGTTCGATGGAGTAGTTTTCTATCATCTGCTGGCGCGTCATGATTTCCGTCTTGTCGTCCAGCGACCATCCTATCAGCACCAGGAAATTGAACATGGCTTCCGGCAAATAGCCCATATCCCGGTATTGCAGGATGGAAATGGCGCCGCGCCTTTTGCTCAGCTTGGCCCGGTCCGCCCCCACGATTACCGGCATATGGATGTATTCCGGATGGTCATATCCGAACGCCCGGTACATCAGCAGGTGCCGCGGCGTGCTGGATATCCACTCCTCCCCCCGTATCACATGACTTATCTTCATGGCGTGGTCGTCGACGACGTTGGCCAGGTGATAGGTGGGAAAGCCGTCCGACTTCAGCATGATAAAGTCGTCGATGTTCTTGTTCTCAAAGACCACGTCGCCGTAGATAATGTCGTGGAATCCGGACTGCCCCTCGTCCGGCACTTTAAAGCGCACCACCGGCTTGATGCCCTGTGCTTCTCTGGCCGCCCGCTCTTCGGCCGTCAGCTCGCGGCAAAGGCGGTCGTAGCCCGGCGGCTGTTTGCGCGCCTCCTGGTCTTTGCGCATCGCTTCCAGGCGCTCCGGGGAGCAATAGCAGTAATAGGCGTTGCCCTGCGCCACCAGCTTTTCCGCGGCTTCTTTATAGAGGGGCAGCCGCTGGCTCTGTACATAGGGCCCGTAAGGCCCGCCTACGTCCGGCCCCTCATCCCAGTCCAGCCCCAGCCACTTGAGCGCATCCATCATGTACTCTATGGCGCCCTCTTCCTTGCGTTCCGTGTCCGTATCCTCGATGCGGAGGATGAACCGGCCGCCGGTATGCCTGGCCAGCAGATAATCGAAGATTGCCGTGTGGATGTTGCCGGCGTGGACGAAGCCGGTGGGGCTGGGCGCGAAACGGACTCTGACGGGTGCGGTCATGGCTAACCTCTTTTTATGTATATTTCCCCCACCATTCTACCACCCCCCGCGCCGTGATTTCTATTGGTACGCCCTTTTTTGACTTGCCCTTTGGCTTATGTTAAGTTATCATAATGAGACAAATATCATGATTTTTTATCCTCCGGAGCTTTATAATTAATATGAAAAGAAAGTACGGCTCATTTTTATGGCGGGAGGTCAGCCCATGGAAAACGATACAGTTGTAGCCACCGGGAAAAAATCGGTTACCATCGTCGTCAGCCGCACGGTATTTCCGGGACATGAGAGCGACTATGATAGCTGGGTGCGGCAGCTGGTGGCGGCGGCCCGGGAAGCCCCCGGCAATATCGGGGTGACCCTGCTTATCCCGGAGCCGGGTAAAACGGGGCTGCACCATCTCGTCATGCAGTTCGCGGACGAAAAGTCCATGCACATCTGGGAGACCTCTTACGTGCGCCAGAAGCTCACCCACGAGGCGGACGCCTTCTCCCGCTCCGTGCGCCAGATGGCCACCGGGCTGGAAACGTGGTTCTCTATCCCGGAATGCCCGGAGCTGGAAACGCCTCCCCGCTGGAAAATGTCCATCGTGACCTTTCTGGCGGTTTACGTGCTGTCCATCATCATCGTGCCGCTGCTGGGCTGGATCTTCGATATCAATTTCTACATAGAAAGTATTTTAGTGGCCGGGCTGCTGGTGGTTATCCTCTCCTACGCCGTGATGCCGGTCTTGAGCCGCTATGTCTTCCGCAAGTGGCTGTATAAGAGATAGACCTGACCCTCATTGTCATGCTGAATGCAGCGAAGAATCCGCCATTCTCCCCTTCCCCCCTCGCCCTCTCTGTCAACGGAGAGGGCGACACAGAGGGGTGAGTTCCGTTACATCCCCTCATACCTCCGCCATAAAACACACTACCCGGTTTTCTAATCCCCTATCGTCCCTCTCCTTGCCAGCGGGGAGAGGACAAGCGGAAGAGGGGTGAGTTCCGTTACATCCCCTCATACCTCCGCCATAAAACACACTACCCGGTTTTCTAATCCCCTATCGTCCCTCTCCTTGCCAGCGGGGAGAGGACAAGCGGAAGAGGGGTGAGTTCCGCTGCACCTTCTCATACCTCCGCTTAAAACACGCTGACCCGGTTTTCTAATCCCCTATCGTCCCTCTCCTTGCCAGCGGGGAGAGGGATAAGAGGGAAAGGGGTGAGTTCCCCCCGGAATTAATAGCCTGTTTATTTCCTCCGCCACTATTTTTACGTTATTTTTACGCATCCCGTTGTAAACTTCACCACTTGTTTGCTGATAGCTCAGGCCTGCGGTGTAATATTACGGATAAAATAACCGGCTGCCGCAACGGCTTTTGAGTAATATCAGGAGAAGAAGAAATATGAGTACCGGCAAAAAGACGCGCCGCGGCGAAAAAGGCCCCCTGGTCGAGCTGCTTATCGTGTTTACCCTGCTGGGCGTCCTGGCGGCTATCATGATACCCAGCGTGGCGGGGATGGTGGGCTACGGCCACGAGCAGAGCGACGCGGCGGAGCTTTCCATCGTGCAGACGGCCATGGACGCCATGATGGCCAAGGAAAATGTCAGCACCGTTACCGTGACTACCAACACCTCTAACATGGAGGCCTTCCCGGCGGGCAATCCGCTTTACCCCGGCTACCTGAGAACGGCTAACACCCAGGGCAGCTACACCACGGATAACGTCGGCCTGGTCTCGCTGGTATCCACCGGCTACCCGGACTAGCCATAGCAGTAGCTAATAACGGGTATTCTGCGGCGGTCCGGGTGAGGGTCGGCGCGATTTCCCCGCCCCCGGCCAGGCAGGATACCCGTTTAGTCTCTCTGGCCGAATATCCCGCTGCCGATTCTGACGATGTTGGCACCTTCCTCGATAGCGACCTTATAGGAGTCCGTCATCCCCATGGAAAGGTACTGCATGGTGACGCCGGGTATATTTAGACTTTTCAGTCGGTCGAATACTTCCCGCGTTGTCGCGAAGTAAGCCCGCGATTCTTCCGCCCCGCCCGTCAGCGCCCCCATGGTCATTAGCCCCGCCACCCGGATATTTTTTAGTTCCGCTATGGCCGTTATCAGCTTTTCGGCGTCTTCCGGGTTCACGCCCGCTTTCTGCGCCTCCCGCCCGCTGTTCACCTCGATGAGCACCGGCATTACCTTGCCCGTCTGGCCGCACCTCTGGTCTATCTCCGCCGCTAGCTCCAGGGAGTCCACCGTCTCTATCATGTCGCAGATGGCCACCGCTTTTTTTACCTTGTTCTTTTGCAGGTGCCCTATAAAGTGCCACCGTGCTTTGCCCCCCACCTCTCCGTAAGCCCTTTCCGCCTCCTGCACGTAGTTCTCCCCTATTATCCCCACCCCGGCGTTCACCGCTTCCATGATTTCCTGCGGCGTCCTGGACTTGGCGGCCGCCACCAGCTCCACCCCGGCCGGCAGCCCGGACAGTATCTGCTTCACCTTCTCCGTTATGTTCATGTAAGCTGTTGCGCCTCCGCTTTATTTTACCGTATGCGGCAGGCATAACCAAGCGGCCGACCGGGGTTTTTTCTGGTTCGGTCAGGATACCGTGCTTGATAGACTCGTACTTTACATGTTAAAAAAGAGGCTGGGGAGCGAGATGTACCCCGCGACCAAATACCAACCAAACCCGGTCAAATACGGAACTCCCTTGACACTCAACTATTTTGGGATATTTTATTCTTGAACACGACAAATTGAAGCGCGTGTTAAAAAAGGAGTAGCTTGACGGAGAGGGTCGCCAGACCCTCTCTACTAAATCTCCCCTCTCCAAACATTTGCTCTCCGGCTTAACACCTGACCCGTTTGGAGAGGGGCCGGGGGTGAGGCATGTGCCGGGGAAAATGGTCATAACTTAAAAAAAGACACGCGTTTCCCCGAACTGTATAACCGGGAAAAACGGTGCTGTGGTACGGGGCAAAGGCGGGGTGTCCTGAGCTTAAGAGGACACCATCTGTCTTTTCTTTTTTCTTTCCGTTCCGGCCAGATCTTCCTTGATGGAGAGGGACATGGAATTGAGCTTGGCGGCATCGGTAAATTTCCTTTGCGCGGCCAGCTCTTCCTGGGCGGTGATGCGTATCACCCGTATGTCCGCCAGTACTTTCTGGATTTCTTCGCTGGCCTGGCGGATTAGCTCTTCTATCTCCCGCTGCGTTTCCAGCCGGGAGTGGAGTATCAGCTGGTGGGCTTCGCTGCGCGCCCGGGTGGCCGTGTCTTGTTGGAACCTTAAAGCGTCCGCCCTCATCTTGCGGATTTCATCCCGCTCCTGCTGGGCGCTGATTTTTATCCGCCGCACGGCCTGGGCCGCTTCTTTCAGGCTGGAAAAGTCGTCTTTGATGGTGCTGGCGGCTGGGCGCGCTGCGCCGGGGAGCATGCTCTGCGGTCTCACCGTTTTGTTTACCGGCGCCGGCCGGTTCAGGGACGGTAGCAGCGCGGGTGGCTTCGGCGCTGCCGCTTTCGGCGTCGCGGCTTTGGCGCTGTTGTCCCCCCCGCCGGGTGCCCCTTTTATCGGCGCGGTATTGGCTTTAATCGGCATATTTTTCATTTTAACCCCTTAAAACACGGACAATCGGTCTCCAGTTAGATACTACATCCTGCCCCGGTAAAAAAAGATATGGATGTCCCCTAATGTGGCTGGGTGTGTCCCCCCAACTTTCCCGCCCCCCGGGGCCGCTGTGCCGGATGGGCTTTCTATGCTACAATTAAGGCATCCGTGGTACTTTCTTATCAGGAGGTCTTGCTTTGTCTTCCGTTGAGTATCTGGGTATGGCAGCCGGACTGCTGACCACTTTCGCCGTGATTCCTCAAATCATCCGCGTCTATAAGCTGAAAAGCGCCCGCGAGATAAGCCTCCTCTTTAATTCCTTCATGGTGGCGGGTATCGCCGTCTGGCTGGTTTACGGGATTATCCAGGGTTTGTTTTCTATAATTATCTGGAATATTATCGGCGTTATCCTGAACGGCTGGCTGCTGTTCGCCAAGCTTAAGTACGGGAGAGTAAAGTCCTCCGGCTGAAAGCCTGTTTTTACCCGCTGTGCCCGCTACCCGCCGCCGCGTGTTAAGAATTTCTTAAAAATTCAGGTCAAACCCATTGACCAAACTAAGGAAATGGTTTACACTGTTGGTATGTTTTGTCCCCTGATAGCTGGAATAGAGGTGCTTAAAATCCCTGCCTCGGCTGTTCTGCGCCGGCTGGCGTCGGGCTTCTATGGCTGTCCGGGGGCCCTCCTGTTCTAGTCAGCCCCCCTTCTTCTGTTCTTTCCTTTATTTTTCATATAACAGCATACATACCTGAGAGGGTGGATAAAATCCGACGGGCCTTTCTCCAACAGGGTGAGGAAGATGATGGAGGCACACATGACGGCTAATTTCAATAAACAGCGCGCACTATTGGAAAACGAGCGCAAGCGTCTCATGGGTGAGATGTCGCAATCGCAGACGAATATGTCCAGCCAGGAGGAAAGGCGGGAGGGCAGTCCTTTCGGCAAGCGTGAGGAAGAGGCCACCGAGACCCTGGAGCTGGAAAAGCGTCTGGCGCTGGAGAACCGTATCCGGCAGGAGCTGTCCCAGGTAGAGTATGCTCTGGACAAAATTGAAAAAGGAACCTACGGTTTATGCGATAATTGCGGTAAGCCCATCCCCCCGGCCCGCCTGGAGGCCTTGCCGCAGGCTAACCTTTGCCTGAACTGTAAAGAGTTGCTGGCTAAGAATGGAAAATTTACACCGCCGCCTGCAAGGTAGCTGGCGGGACGTCTTTTTCGGCGGTATTGCCGTTCTGGTCATTATCGCCGACCAGTTGACCAAATGGTGGATAAGGTCCAGCATCGCCCTGGGAGATGTGCTGGTGGACAAAGGCTTTGTCCAGATTATCCGCATTGAGAACAGCGGGGCTTCTTTCGGCATTCTCCGGGGGCATACCTCGCTTATCATCGCCGCCGTTTTCGTGGAGATGGTCATTATCCTGGCGGCCGTCTATCTGTTGCGCAAGCGTCTTTCTTTCCTGGATAGTATGCCGATGCGCATCGGCGCCGGGCTGATTTTCGGCGGGGCTATCGGCAACCAGGTGGACCGCCTGGTGTTCGGAAGCGTGACGGACTTTGTGGACTTCAAGGTCTGGCCGGCCTTTAATGTGGCCGATGCCTCGGCGGTGGTGGGGACTATCATCGTGGTGTATTGCATCATTTTCCTCTCCGGAATCGGTAAGCGTAAAGCATGACCAGGGATTTTGTACTCGTGGCTGATACCGCGGGCGTCCGCCTGGACAAATTCGTCGGGGACGGGTGCCCGGAGCTTTCCCGCACCCATGCCCGCCAGCTTATCGACGATGGTCTGGTCACCGTCAACGGTAAGGCGGCCAAACCCAGCCTGAAGCTCTCCCCCGGCGATAAGATAAACGTCTCCATCCCCCCGGAACCCCCCTCCGCCCTGGCGGCGGAAGACATTCCCCTGACGATTATCTATGAAGACCCCGACCTCCTGGTTATAGATAAACCGGCCGGCCTGGCCGTCCACCCCGCCCCCGGCACCGGTTCGCATACCCTGGTCAACGCCCTGCTGCATTACCTGCCCGGCCTGGCCGCGGACGCGGATTCACTGCGCCCCGGCATCGTGCACCGTCTGGATAAAGACACCTCCGGCCTGCTGGTGGTGGCCAAAAACCGCGTGGCGCAGGCCAATCTCTCCGACCAGTTTAAAAGCCGCTCCGTCTCCAAGACCTACCTGGCGCTGGTCAAAGGCAAACTGACGCCGGAGCAAGGCGTCATCGAGGCGGATATCGGGCGGGACCCGCATCACCGGCAGCGTATGGCGGTCGTCTCCAGCGGCCGGGACGCGCGCACGGACTACCGCGTTATCCGCTATTGCGGCAACTATACTTTGCTGGAAATCAAGCCGGAGACCGGCCGCACCCACCAGATACGCGTGCACCTGGCGGCCATCGGCTTCCCCGTCGTCGGTGACGCGGAATACGGCTATAAGTCCCCCCACCTCGCCCGCCAGTTCCTCCACGCCCACAAGCTCCGCTTCAAGCTCCCCGCCACCGGCGCTTTCGTCGAGTTCGAGTCCCCCCTCCCCCCGGATTTGGAAAAAGCCCTGGCGGAAATCTGCTAGATAGGGCTGTGTCATTCTGAGCAAAGCGAAGAATCCGCTCCCCTTTTTCCCGCTTTGACCTTGGAGTTTTTCTTCCATTATTTGCATTCCTTGCGAAAAAGTGCCAGAATTAGTTTGCACTATCTTGATATATCGCGTTATAATATCATAATTAATTAATTTTTGGAGAGAAAACTATGCATTATCGTAATTTCGGCAAACTTGACTGGAAGGTATCGGCGCTGGGTTTCGGCGCCATGCGCCTGCCGGTCGTTGGTGAAGACCAGAGTAAAATCGACGAGCCGGAAGCTATCAGGATGATTCGTTACGCCGCCGACCACGGCGTCAACTACATCGATAGCGCCTATCTCTACCACATGGGCCAGAGCGAGGTGTTGGTGGGCAAGGCGCTTAAGGACGGCTATCACGACAAGATGAAGGTCGCCACCAAGCTCCCCGCCCGCATGGTCGAAAAAGCGGAGGACATGGACCGCATTCTCGGCGAGCAGCTGACCCGGCTGGACATGCCTAAAATCGACTTTTATCTGCTGCACGGGCTGAACCGGGAGGGCTGGGACAGGGTACGGGACTTCGGCGTTTTGAAGTGGGCGGAAAAGCAGATGGCGGCGGGGAAAATCGGCCGTCTGGGCTTCTCCTTCCATGACAGCTACGATGTCTTTAAGGAAATTATTGACGCCTATGATAACTGGGTCCTGGCCCAGATTCAATATAACTATATGGACGAGAACGAGCAGGCCGGCCGCAAGGGCGCCGAATACGCCGCCGGCAAGGGCATCGCGGTGGTGGTAATGGAGCCGCTCCGGGGCGGACGGCTCGCTAAAGACCCCCCGCCCGACCCCGTGGTTAAAGTCCTGGCCGCCGCCAAACGGAAAATGAGCGGCACGGAATGGGCTTTGCAGTGGGTCTGGAACCAGCCGGAAATCTCCGTGGCACTGAGCGGCATGAGCACCATGAAACAGGTGGAGGACAACGTGGCCTACGCCTCCCGCTCCAAGCCCGGCCTTTTCTCCGCCGCGGACAAGAAAGTGGTCGAGGATATCAAGGCGGCTTTCAAGAGCCTCAGCCCCGTTCCCTGCTCCGGCTGCCGCTACTGCCAGCCCTGCCCCAACAAGGTGGAAATCCCCCGCGTCTTCCAGATTTATAATGACGCCGTCATGTACGACGATATGAAAAGCGGTCAGTTCATGTATAATAGCCAGTTCGGCATCCCGCAGGACCAGCGCGCTGACCAGTGCGTTGACTGCGGCGAATGCGTCACCAAGTGCCCCCAGAACATTGATATTCCTGACTGGCTCAAGAAAGCCCACGCCGCGCTCTATATGGCGAATCCCCCCGGCCCTCCCGGCCCGCCCCCCAAGAAGGAAGAGTAGTTAGAAATTTGTAATTGGTAGTTTGGATACCCCACCACCCCCTTTCCCCGTGATTACGGGGAAAGGGGGTGTATAAGGCATACATCCTTGTTATTTTATATCGAGTTTGTAACGTTTCCCTGGTTCAATTGTTTGAATTCGAAGAATCGTACCGGTTTCAAGCTGGTTCTTATGTACGTCAAACCAATTCTTTAACCTGCTTTGAATATACACTCCTTTATCTGGATCCCCAATATGCGTACCTTTAGGAGCAGACGAAATATGCGTCTTAATCTCTCCCATGTCTGTTTCTACCAAAAAAGGCAGTTTATAACCCGGGAAAAATCTCCTTATCCTTTTAGGCACAGGTATTAGGTGCCATCTCTGTGACGTAGATAAGCTTTTAATCTCTATATCTACATATTTATCGATTATGGTATTATCTTTCTGTTTTACTCCTAGTATCACTTTGAGTACTTCATTAGGTGTATTAAAAACCATTCCTAATTCTACCGCTTTTTTCTTAAGTTCATTCATCACGCTATCATCAATTTGTAAAGTCGTAACCATATTTAACTCCTTAGTATATTAGTTCTTTAGTTATCACTATGTCACTATTTACCTATTTTGTCAAGTACATTATCATTCTTAATACTGCTTATGAGAAATAAGGACATGAATATATCGTATTCCCCGTTGTCTTTCCTGCCCCGTATCAAGTACGAGGTAAACTCCAACTGGAATCCATCCTTTTCCAGGTTCGCCTTTTCGCAGGGGGGGGGGGAGCAAAGAGGTTTTATCTTTTTATCTTTACTCTGTGTCTTTGTGCCGATTCCTTACCTAATGCGGCATCCCGATGAACGAAGTGAATCGGGAAGATTTGAGATTTGATTTGGTGTTTGTATCTTGGTTATTTCTCTTCCCGCTCACCCTGAGTGAGCGACCTTGTCGCCATCCCGTATGACGCAGGAATCGGGACTTGTCGAAGGGTCCGGCGCAGGTAGCCGTGCCCCGTATGTTAATCGGGGCTGGAATCCATCGTTCTTCTCCGCAGCATTTAGGGGCATTGGCGTCCCTCTTTGTAAAAGAGGGATAAGAGGGAGATTTAAGCCCGCGTCACCATCCCCTTCCTTTTCTCCCTTATCCCCTCTATACTGTTAACTGTAAACTGTTTACTATCAACTGTTAACTGTAAACTGTTAACTCACTTACCATAAACAAAAAAACAAATACCCGGTTTTTGAAGCTGACTTAACATATAACAAAAAACAAATACTTAGCTACAAATCGTACGTGGACCTTAACAAAAAAATATTAAAAACAATTATCAATCCCCCCGCTCACCCTGAGCTTGTCGAAGGGCCCCCTAATCTCTTCCCCCTCTTCCTTGACAAACTCTCCTCCCTTCGCCAGAATTGAAGCATCGGAGGTGTACCTTGCCGGGACCTGATATTCTAGCAGCCACGGAGCAAATTTTATCCGCCTTTACCCCGGAGCGGCCTAATCTCATCCCCATCCTCCAGGCCGTCCAGGGCAAGCTCGGCTACCTGCCGCGCTCCGCCATGCAAGCCATCGCCGGCTATCTCCGCATCGCGCCGGTGGATGTGTACGGCGTGGTCACCTTCTATAACCAGTTCCGCCTCAACCCGCCCGGCAAGCACTCCGTCAAGGTTTGTTTAGGCACCGCCTGCCACATGAAAGGCGGCTACATCGCGCTGGACGCCTGGCAGCGCCGCCTCGGCATTAGCCCCCGCCAGACCACCCCGGATAGAGAGTTCGACCTTGATACCGTCGCCTGCGTGGGCTGCTGCACGATGGCCCCAGTCACCGTCGTGGACGGCAAGCCGGAGGCCAGGGTGGACCCGACCCGGGTGGACGGCATCCTGCTGTCTTTCGGGCGCGAGCCGCCAGCGAAGGACCAAAAGTGAACCCGATTAACCCCGCTCCCGCTTTCCGGGAGCTGCGCGATAAAGCCGGGGCGAAGTTGCGCCGGCTCAAGGACGGTAAGACCGTTATCATGGTGGGTGCCGCCACCTGCGGCCGGGCCGCCGGCGCTCTGGACGTGCTCCGGGCTTTCCGCGACGAGGTAAAAAAACACAATCTCGATTGCCCGGTCATCGAGGTCGGCTGCCTGGGCCACTGCTACGCGGAGCCTCTCGTCATCATCGGTAAACCCGGCTGGCCGCCCGTCGCCTACGGCTACGTTAATCCCGTTATCGCCGAACGACTGGTCAACGAGTTCATTCTCGGCGATAACCCCTGCCCGGAGTTCGTCCTGGCCGCCCTGGCTCCGAACGACCTCCTTCCCTCCTTCCAGGACTTCCCCCGCGCCCGGTACGAGCGGAAAATCATCCTGCAAAACTGCGGCCTTATCGACCCATCTGATATTAACGACTCTATCGCCAACGGCGGCTATAGCGCTCTCGCCAAAGCTTTAGCCCTGCCTCCCCAAAAAATAATCGCTGAAATTCAAAAGTCCGGCCTGAGGGGCCGGGGCGGGGCCGGCTTCCCCGCCGGTCAGAAATGGCAGGCCTGCCGTGACGCCCAAGGCACGCCGAAGTACCTCATCTGTAACGCGGACGAGGGCGACCCCGGCGCTTTTGTCGACCGCGCCCTGTTGGAGAGCGACCCCCACGGCATTATCGAGGGGATGCTTATCGCCGGGTACGCGGCAGGGGCTGACCGTGGCTATATCTACGTCCGCGCCGAGTACCCCCTGGCCGTAGAACGACTCCAAATAGCTTTGCGTCAGGCGGAAGATTACCACCTCATTGGCAGCCATATTCTGGGCACGGACTATTCCCTGGAGATAACCCTTTTCCAGGGTTCCGGCGCCTTCGTCTGCGGGGAGGAGACCGCCCTCATCGCCTCGCTAGCAGGCCAGCCCGGCCTGCCGCGCTATCGCCCCCCCTACCCCGCCGTCAAAGGGCTTTTCGGTCAGCCCACCGTGGTCAATAATGTCAAGACCCTCGCTTATGTTCCCCGGATAATGGCTAACGGCGCGGACTGGTTCCGCGGCATCGGCGCCGCAGACAGCCCCGGCACCGCCGTCTTCGCCCTGGCCGGGAAAATCGTCAATACCGGCATGGTGGAAGTGCCTATGGGCACTACTTTGCGCCGCATTATCTACGACGTCGGCAGCGGCATCCCCAAAGGCAAGAAGTTCAAAGCTGTCCAGATTGGCGGCCCTTCCGGCGGCTGCCTGCCGGAAAGCGCCCTGGACCTGCCGGTGGACTTTGATTCGCTGCAAAACGCGGGCGCTATCATGGGCTCCGGCGGTATGGTCGTTTGTGATGAGGACGATTGCATGGTGGAGATGGCGCGCTATTTCCTGGAGTTTACCCGGCGCGAGAGCTGCGGCAAGTGCACTTTCTGCCGCCTCGGCACCCGGCAGATGCTGGAAATCCTGACGGACTTCACCCTCGGTCAGGGGAAGCTGGCCGACCTTGCCATCCTGGAAAAGCTGGCCGGGGAGGTCGGGGCGGGGTCGCTCTGCGCTCTGGGGCGCACCGCCCCTAATCCCATCCTCACCACCCTGCGCTACTTTAGAAATGAATACGAGGAGCATATCACCCTGGGTCGCTGCCCGGCCCTGATGTGCCGGCACCTTATCGCCTACTATATCCTCCCGGACAAGTGCGAGCGCTCCTGCGATGCCTGCGTGGGCGCCTGTACCGTGGAAGCCATCAGCCCCGACAAGAAGCGGATAAAAGTCATCGACCCCGAGAAATGCGTCAAGTGCGGCACCTGCCTGCCCGCCTGCCCGCCGCAGTATAACGCGATAGTAAAACTTTCCCCGCCCAGCGAGGTTCCCTGCAAATGAAAACCGTGACGCTGACTATCGACGGAAAAGTCATTAAAGCCCGCGCCGGGGAGAAGCTTTTATGGGCTGCCTTGGAGAACGGTATCTATATCCCCAACCTTTGCGCCATCCGGGAGAGAGAGGAGCCCGATGCTTCCTGCCGCCTGTGCTGGGTGGAGGTTGAGGGGCAAAGCGACCCTGTCCCCGCCTGCGCTATCGGGGTGCAAGAGGGCATGGCGGTGAGTACCAAAGGTGAAAAAGCTTTAGCTTTAGCCCGCGCCGCCTTCGAGCTTCTGATGGCCTCCCACGCCCTGGACTGCGCTCATTGTCAAGCCAACGGCCGGTGCGAGCTGCAAAAAATAGCCAAAGTGTTGAAGTGCAGCCTCAAACCCAAACGACTCCGCCTGCTTTTACGGGATTTGCCTGTAGATGACAGCAGCCCTCTCTTCTCCTACGACCCCAACAAATGCGTCCTCTGTGGTCGCTGTGTCTGGGAATGCCGTAAGCACCGGGAAAAAGCCATTATGGGATTCGCCCACCGGGGCTTTGAACGCAGGTTGACCACCTTCGCCGATGAACCGATAGGAGCGGACCGGTGCCTGGACTGCTCAGAGTGCGTTAAAGTGTGTCCCACCGGGGCGCTTACACTCAAGTAAAATTAAATCCGCCGTATCCAGGTGTGCTGGTAATCTCCGTATCCCTGTTTTTTCCAGAAAGAGCATGCTGCTCTATTCTTTGCCAGGAGCTGAATCTCTACGACGCTGATGTCTCTAGAGCGGAACCACTTCAGGATTTCAGCGTGCAGCTTTTCACCGATACCCTGCCGGCGATAGCTTTCTGTAACATATAGATGATTAACGAAACCGCATTGTCTTATTTCTGAGTTCGGCATTTCAAGTATATCAGCGATTGAATAACCGATGATTTTCTGCCCGTCCAGAGCTATCTGCACTAGTCTTTGTTCCGATTTCATGGCGGGGCGGAGGAATTCGTTTTCAAAGCCCGATGCAGACTCGATACCTTTGGTAAAAAAGTCATCACCGGGAGCGAGAGTAGCGTCGATATCAGCATGGAACTTCATAAATCCCAGCCACAACTTGCAGATATCCGGGATATGGCGTTCCTCTGCTTTAACAATTTCAATCATAAGAACAATATTTTAGATAAAATAGGTCTATAAAGTCAAAGATAGAGATTGCCGTGTCGCTTCGCTCCTCGCAATGACAGATAAAATTGCCTACCTGTTCCGCCCCGGTCCCGTCTTACCTCGCGGCGGTACCCGTTTCTGGCCCGACTTTCTTTCGTTGCGGAAATCCGGCGCAATAATGGCAAACGTGACGCTGATATTGCGGTCGACGAGGCGCGAGCTGATGGAGCTGTCTACCTCCGCCATGATTTCATCGAGGGTATAGCGTGTAGTAATGACGGTTGGCAGGCGGCTGTTATAGCGGTAGTTGATAAGCTGGTAAAGCTTTTCTTTTACCCACGGGTTGGTGGACTGCTCCCCGAAATCATCCATCACGAGCAGCGGGGCCGTTTTCACGCTCTCGAATAGCTGGTCGTAAGACACCTTGCTGTCCGGGTTAAAAGCGGAGCGCAGGTGATCGAGGAAGTCCGGCACCACCACGAAAAGCGCGGGCTTGCCCATCTCATAGCGGAAGTTAACGATGGCGGACGCCAGGTGCGTCTTCCCGCAGCCCGTCTCCCCCATAAAGACCAGCCAGCCTTCCGGGTTCTTCGCAAAATCAAAGGCCAGGCGATAAGCCGCGTCCATATTGTCCTGCTGCTCGATGGACAAATCATTGCGGCGTTTATAGCTGATGAACGTCATGTTCTTCTGAAGCTCGAACTCCGGCGCCCAGTTGAATACCGAGCTAGGCGATACCTCTTCCAGGACAAAGACCCGGCTCAGCCTGGTATCGGTCAGGCGGGTGCGCAGGCGGTCGTCCATCTGCTCGGGGGGTATAGCGGTAACGATAACCGTGGGCAGCCCGGCGTTGAAGCGGGAGGTCAATAGCTGGTCGAGCTTCTCTTTGGCCCAGGCGGTGCCGGACTGCACTCCCAAATCGTCCAAGGCCAGCAGGGGCGCGTTCCGCACCTGCTCGAAGAACTCGTCGTAGGGCGTCTCGCTGTCGGCGCTGAAAGACGAGCGTATGCGGTCGAGCAGGTCCGGCGCGGTGATGTAAAAGGCCGGCTGCCCTGAACGGATGCGCTCGTTAACGATAGCCGCCGCCAGGTGCGTTTTGCCGCTGCCGCTGGGACCGGTAAATACCAGCCAGCCCTGTGGATCGGCGGCGAATGACCGGGCGGCCTCATGCGCCTGCGCGAACTTCTCCTGGCGGTGGGTGACGCTGCTCCGGCCGGTGGGCAAAAGATTGTCAAAGGTGAAGCGGGCCAGCGACCCCAGGTTGCTGTACTTTTCCAGCCGCTCCCGGCGTTCCCCTGCCTGCTCGTTCTGCACGCAGCGGCAGGGCACCACGCGGCTATAGTCCGGCTGTCCCGACTGAAGTCGGGGGTGGACAACGCGGGCGCCTTTACAGATGGGGCATTCCGGGGCAGACGGCGGCGCCGTGTCAGCGCTGGACCATGTGTCCGTATTTTCCCTTGAAGTACTTGCCCGGCCCTGTTTCTTTAGTATCTCGCTGATATGTTCCATCACTCCGGCCTTCACTCGACCAGTTTTCCAGAATCTTGGTGATATATTTGATATTGCGCTTGTTATATAATGCCGCTTCTTTAATGGCGTCCCGCAGCCACTCCGGCGGGTAAAGCTTCTCGGCATCACGGAGCTCATCGGCAATCATGGGCGTCAGCATGCCGATGTTCTGCTCGTAAAGGGTAAAAATATCCGGGGCCTCTTCCGCCGGGACGGGGGCGGACGCCGCCGCTTTCAGCCCCGCCGGCTTGAGTTCCCCGCTCCTCATCCGCTCCACTGCCTGCCGGTCGGACTCCGTGTTTAATAGATAAATATCCTCGGACGCCCCGTCTTTCTCCACGGTGAGGCTTAACAGGGAGCCTCTTTCCGCGGCGGCCTGCAAAGCGGCGCGCAGTGCTTCCGCCGTTTTAATGCTTTCCATCAAACCGGCGTTACCCAGCAGCTCGCTAAAGCTGACAAAGCGGGGGTAGCCTTTTTTGTGATAAAGAGTAGAAATAACATACAGCGTTGCCTTGAGCTCCGCCATATCCGTTATCTGCGGCAGCAGGCCGCTGAAAAATACGTTGGGGATGGAGGTGTACTCCACCCTCCCGCCGGATGGAAATCCCTGAAATTGCGTCATAGCAAAGTCGGCTCCACGCTGCCCAGGCTTTCGAACTTGGCCAGGGTATGGCGGAAACGGAGCTTGACCCGGCCGGTCGGCCCGTTGCGGTGCTTGGCGATAATCACATCCGCCTCTTCACGCGGGTACTCGCGGTCCGGGTGGGCGGCTATCCATTCTTCTTCGGTCTTGTAGTAATACTCGTCGCGGTAGATGAACATGACCACGTCCGCGTCCTGCTCGATGCTGCCGCTTTCACGAAGGTCGGACAACTGCGGCTCGTGGGAGGAACGCCATTCCACGGCGCGGCTGAGCTGGGAAACGGCCAGCACCGGCGCATCAAGCTCACGCGCCAGCGCCTTGAGCGCCCGGGAGATATAGCTGATTTCCTGTACGCGGTTTTCACCGCGGCCGCTGCTTTCCCCCTGCATCAGCTGTAAATAGTCCAGGATGACCATATCAACGCCGCGCTCATAACTGAGGCGGAGCGCCTTGCTGCGCATCTCCGCCATACGTATCATCGGTGTATCGTCGATATAAATAGGCGCTTCGGAAAGCACGCCGGTGGCTTCCAGCACTTTCCTTTCTTCTTCTTCCGTCTTGTGCTCGCCGAAGCGGATGCGCCGCGCGTTAATGCCGGACTCGCTGGACACGAGACGCGTTACCAGGGAGTCGCGGCTCATCTCCAGGCTGAAAAGGGCCACCGTGGCGCGGTGCTGGACGGCGGCGTTGCGGGCGATGTTCAAAGCCAGGCTGGTCTTGCCCATGCTGGGGCGCCCGGCCACGATTACCAAATCGGAACGCTGGAGGCCGTTGAGGAATTCATCCAGCCCGGCGAAGCCGGAGGGAACGTAAGGCAGCTTTTCCGGGTGGTCGGCGTCAGCTTCCGGCGGCAACTCGAAGTACTTGTCCAGCACCTCGCGGATATGAGTGAGGTCGCCGGAGCCGCCGCCCCGCCGCAGCCGGAACAAAACGCTTTCCGCCTTGGCCAGGCTGTCTTCCACGTCCGGCCCGGACTCGTAGCCAATAGTAGCGATGCGGTCGCCGGCAGCTATCATCTGCCGCATGACGGAGAGGCGATAGACGATGCGGGCATAGTGTTCAATATCCAGGGAGGTGGGGCAAACGGATATCAGGTAGCTTAAACGGGCGGCGCCGCCGCAGGGTTCCAGCTTGCCCCGGCGGGAGAGTTCCTGCGCCAGTGTTACCTGGTTAATAGCTTCATCCCGGGTGTAAAGCGCCAGACAGGCATCATAAAGCCACTGGTTCTGCTCGAAGTAGAAATCAGACGGCTGTAAAAAATCGGCTATCTGAAAAATGGCGCTGCCGTCAATCAGCAGCGACCCGACAACCGCTTCTTCCGCGCTTTCATCATTGGGAGGCAGCCTGACATCGCTCACCGTGCTGCTCCTTTTATCCTATTCTTCCGTTTTCTTGGCTTTGGTCCGGGGTTTCTTTTCCTTTTTCTCTTCCGCCGGCTTTTCTTCCTCAGCCGGTTTTTCTTCCTTGGCGGCTTTGGGGGCCTTGGCTTTCTTTTCCTTGGCGGGCTTTTCCGCGGCGGATGCTTCAGCCGGTTTTTCCTCTTCGGCCGGTTTCTCTTCCTTGGCGGCCTTGGGGGCTTTGGCCTTCTTTTCCTTGGCCGGTTTTTCCGCGGCGGGCGCTTCGGGTTTTTCCGCCTTGGCGGGTTTTCCCTCCACGGCATCCTCGGAAAGGACGTT
The DNA here is from genome assembly GCA_041652735.1 of Dehalococcoidales bacterium. Classification (NCBI taxonomy): domain Bacteria; kingdom Bacillati; phylum Chloroflexota; class Dehalococcoidia; order Dehalococcoidales; species Dehalococcoidales bacterium. The sequence goes on from JBAZGT010000006.1 coordinate 72,931, forward strand.
GACCTTGATAACCGCCGTGATATCGTGGGTGAACTTCACGGTTACGTTACAGGCGCCGGCCTGTTTTATCGGCTCGGCCAGGTCTATCTGTTTCTTGTCTATTTCACAGCCGGCGGCCTTGGTCAAAGCCTCGGCGATGTCCGCGCCGGTAATCGAGCCATAGAGCTTATCATTCTCGCCCACTTTAGCCCGCAGCGTAATCTCCAGCCCGCTGATTTTCCCGGCGATTTCCGCCATCTGGGCTTCTTCGATAGCCCGCTGCTTGACTATTTTCTTCAGGTACGTTTCCACGGCGGCGGCGGCCTGGGAATTAGCCAGCACGGCCAGCTTCCGGGGGAACAAGAAGTTGCGGGCATAGCCGTTAGCCACTTCTTTAGTAGCGCCGACGCGCGCCACATTGGGGACATCCGCAATAAATATAACCTTCACGTCTTTCTCCTTTTCTTGATGACAAGATATTTAACAACTAACCGGGGGGTAAAATCAACTCCCGCCTCAAATTCAGGTCCCGCAAAGGCAGCCGGTGTGATATTTATTCGCTCAGATATTTTCCCGCGTTGATGGCGGCGGCCGCACCCTCGCCGGCGGCGCCGATTACCTGCCGGATGGAGCCGCTGCGTATGTCTCCGGCGGCAAAGATACCTGGTACATTGGTCTCCAGCTTGTCATTAGTAACGATAGCCCCTACCGCGTCCAGCGTAAGGAGTCCTTTGAGGTAGCCGGTAGCCGGTTGCGACCCCACGGAGACGAAGACACCGGCCACATCTATGGCCGATTCTTTTTTGGTATTGACATCGCGCAGCTTCAGCTGTTTCACGAAAGCGTCACCGGTTACCGCCACCGGCACGGCGTCCCAGAGCACCTCTATCTTCTTATCCGCCAGCAATTTTTCCTGTAAAATCTTGGTAGCGCGCAGCTCATGGCGGCGGTGTACCAGGTACACTTTAGTAGCAAATTTGGTAAGCTCCAGCGCTTCCGTCACCGCCGAGTTGCCCCCACCGATGACCGCCACCACCTTGTCCCGGTAAAAAGCGCCGTCACAGGTGGCGCAGTAAGAAACGCCTTTGCCGTTGAACTCTTCCTCCCCCGGCACCTCCAGTTTTTGCCGCTCCGCCCCACCAGTGATTATAACCACTCCGGCGCTGAAATCCCCCTGCGGGGTTTTGACGATTTTTTCCTTGCCGTTCACTTCTAGGGCGCTGACCTCGTCATAAAGCGTTTCCAGCCCGAACTTGGTAGCCTGCTCGTGCATGGCCTGCGTCAGGTCGATGCCGTTGATACCGGCGGTAAAACCGGGATAGTTTTCCACCAGCGGCGCATTGATTATCTGCCCGCCGATGGCCATTTTCTCTATAAGTAAAGTGCTCAGCCGGGCGCGCGCGGTATAAATCCCGGCGCTCAAGCCGGCCGGCCCCCCGCCGATGATGATGACATCATATTGCTTACGGGTATTCATCAGAATCCCAACCTCCCTTATTCAAAATAACCAATAACCAAGAAACAGGATATAAACGTATTTTGAATCCAGCCGCTCAAAACACCGGCTGTTTTTGGTTATTGTATCCTGTGATTCGGTAATTCGCCTTAGGCGGCGAGTGCCGTATCCAGGCTTTTCTTAAGCTCCGGCTTGGGCCGGAAACCGACGATGTTGGATACCGGCTGGCCATCCTTGAAGATAATCAGCGTAGGGATGCTCATCACGCCGTACTGCCGGGCGATTTTCTGGTTATCGTCTACGTTAAGCTTGAAGAAGACCACTTTGCCTTCATATTCTCCGGCCAGTTCATCCACGATAGGCGCTACCATGCGGCAGGGGCCGCACCAGGGCGCCCAGAAGTCCACCAGCGCCGGTGTCTTGGACTTTAATACCATTTCATCGAATTTAGCTTCCTGTACTTCCACTGGTTTGCTCATATTTCCCCTCTCTAATTTTTTCGGTTATATTACGTTCCACGGTCGCCCTGGCCAGGCCGATGGCATTTTTAATGGCCTTGGCCTTGCTGCGTCCATGCGCGATAATGACATTGCCGTTGACGCCCAGCAAATAGGCGCCCCCGTACTCGGAATAGTCCAGCCGCCGTGTCAGGGTATTCAGCCCGACGTCATGCAGCAGGTCTTTGGACTGAACGCGCGAAGCGCTGGAAAAGACCTGCCCCATCTGCTTTACCGCGGCTAAAAAGCTGTCGTTATGGCCTTCGATGGTCTTGAGGACGATATTACCGGTAAAACCGTCCGTCACCACAACGTCTGCCGTCTTTTTCACGATATCGTGTCCCTCTATGTTCCCGATAAAGTTGATATCCTTAGCCTCTTTCAGGAGCTGGTAGGTCTCCTGCACCAGGCGGTTGCCCTTGCCTTCCTCCCTCCCGTTACAGAGCAGACCTACCTTGGGGGAAGGGATTTTAAGGAGGTATTTGCTGTAAATGGTGCCCAGCCGGGCGAACTCCAGCAAATGCTCCGGACGGCATTCCGCGTTGGCGCCGGCGTCCACTAAAAGCGCGGGCTTGGTGGAAATCCTGTCCAGGAAGCAGCCGATGGCCGGGCGGCTTACTCCTTTGGCTTTGCCAAGGTTAAGCAGCGCCGCCGCCACCACGGCGCCGGTATTACCCGCCGAGACGAAAGCATCAGCTTGACCGTTTTTTAACAGGTTGATGCCGACCACGATAGAGGAATGCGGTTTGTTTTGAAGCGCCCTGATGGGGTGCTCACCGAAGTCGATAACCTCAGCGGCATCAACGATGGTCAGTCCCGGTAAGGTGAGGGCTTTTTCCGCCAGCTTGCGGACCACATTTTGCCGCCCCACCAGGATGATTTCCACCCCGTATTCCTGGACGGCTTTAATGGCGCCCTTGACCACCTCGTGCGGAGCGTAGTCCCCGCCGGCGGCATCGATAACGATTTTCATATTTTTAGTTTACTCTCCTCCGGCTATCTTGCCGGTCTCCCATTTATCGCACTGGCCGCCCCAGCAGGCAATCACCCGGTCTTTTTCCGATATCCTGACGATTTCACAGGCGCTGGGACAGGCGCGGCAGGCGAACGAAGATGTATCGTAAACGGCCCGGCTGACGGAAAATCCCCGGAAAGCGCACTGTCCCTGCATTTCCGCCGCTTTTTCTCTTACCAGTAAAGCCGCCCCGATAGCGCCCATGACCTCCGGGTGCGGCGGCACGGTGATATCCGTTTTCAGCTCTTCCTCCAGCGCCCGGACGATGCCCCGGTTGAAAGCCACCCCGCCCTGGAACACCACCGGCGACTGTATATCCTTGCCGGAACCCACGTCACTTAAATAATTGCGCACCAGCGTCCGGCAGAGGCTGTAAATAATGTCTTTAACGTCATGGCCCATCTGCTGCTTATGCACCATGTCCGACTCAGCGAAAACGGTGCAGCGGCCGGAGATATGGACTTTATCCTTCCCCTCCAGCGCCAGACTGGACAACTCCCCGATGGTCAGGCGTAAACGCGCCGCCTGGTGGTCCAGAAAGCTGCCGGTGCCGGCGGCGCAGACCGTGTTCATGGCGAAGTCCGCCACCATGCCGTCGCGGATGAGAATCAGCTTGCTGTCCTGCCCGCCGATTTCAATGACCGTACGCACTTCCGGCACGGCCCTTACCGCCGCCACGGCCTGGCAGGTGATTTCATTTTTAACCAGATCCGCCCCCACTATCGCCCCGGCCAGGTAGCGGGCGCTGCCGGTGGCCGCCGCGCCTTTAATCTCAACATCCGGCGGCAGCATCCGCCCTATTTTCCCCAGCCCCTCCTGCAATACGGCTAACGGCCGCCCGCCGGTGGGGAGGTACAGGCTGGCAATAAGCTCCGCCGCGCCGTCCAGCACGGCAAACTTGGTGGAGACCGACCCCACATCTATACCCAGATAGGCTTTCACCGGTTTTTACCCACAATACTACATTCACACATATTGCTAATTCAGGATTATTACAGACTTTTTTGTAATTCCACCCGCGCCGCGGCCAGGGCTTCCGGGTCCGCCAGGAGGTCGGCAGCAGTCATCGCCATCGCTTTGGCGGCGCCGAGCATGGTCGCAAATGCCTCCGGGGTAGCCGCTATCTCCGCGAAGCGCGGCGTATGCAGGGAAATATCCGCCGGCGCGATAGCGACCATCGGCTGGATAGTGGGGGTCAGGTTGCTGACATTGCCCACGTCCGAGCTGCCGGTGGACTCGGCGGTATCCCCCAGCGGTATCGGCTGTCCCAGGGACTCCATGTTATTTTTAAAAAGCCGCGCCAGTGTCATATTATTACGCATGGCAGCGTAGCGTACACCCGCCCACCTGTATTTCAGTTCCGCGCCGGTGGCCGCCGCGGCTCCGGCGAAACAATTTAAGACCTTTTCTCTTAAAATATCCAGGTATTCATCATCCACGGCGCGTACCAGGAAAGTGGCGGCGGTATGCGCCGGGACGATATTGGCCGCGTCGCCGCCATCCGTGATAATGCCGTGAACGCGGGCGGTACGTCTCATGTGCTGCCGCAGGGCGTTTACAGCGTTAAAGGAAAGTATCATAGCCTCCAGGGCATTAACACCCGCCTCCGGGTCAGCAGCGGCGTGAGCCGCTTTCCCGATAAACTCAACTTCCAGCGTCTGGCAGGCTAACGCGCCCAGCAGCACCTGGTGCCCCCCGCCCGGATGGGTAATCATGGCCGCGTCCAGGTCTTTAAAAGCGCCCCGCTCCGCCATAATGGCCTTGCCGGCGTCCCCTTCCTCACCCGGGGTTCCGTAAACTATAATGCTGCCGCCGAGCTCGTCCACCACCCGCTTAGCCCCCACGCCGGCGGCGATAGCGCTGGTGGCTATCAGGTTATGCCCGCAGGCATGGCCAAGTTTGGGAAGGGCATCGTATTCGGCGAGGAACGCGATAGCCGGCGTGCCCCGGCCGTAACTGCCCCGGAAAGCGGTAGAGAGCTTGCAGATACCCGTCTCCACGGTGAACCCGTTTGCCTGGAGATATTCCGTAAGCCAGCCGCAGGCCTGGCGCTCTTTCATGGCCGTTTCCGGAGTGTCATGGATGTTCCGGCTCAACTCGCTTAGTTGAGTGGCCCGGGCATCTATGTCTCTGGCGATTCCGGCTTTCAGTTCGGCTGTATTCATATTTATTTCTCCGGGGAAAAGGGGGGAGGGTTAAATGGGCGCTAACCTTAATTATACACATTCCCGTCGGGTAAAAAAAGACAGTTTATAAAAACGTAATGCCCGGTAATAGCCGTGGTAATACCAGTCCGCTACATTGACAACAGCCCCGGGATGACTATAATGGATAAATAGAAAAATGCAGCGGCGGCCATTAACTGAGGCGGACAGCATGAGATGGCGGTGGAAAACCCTGATCATCATAGCAACCGTATTGGTAACGGCGTTCCTGGGCATCTCCGCTTACCTGGGACATACCATGACCACGGTGAAACGGGTGCCCATACAAGGCAGCCCGGCCGACCTGGGATTGCAGTACCAGGATGTCTCCTTTCAAAGCAGGACGGACAACCTCACCCTGCGCGGCTGGCTTATCCCGTCCGGCAACAGCCGGGAAATCATCATCATCGTCCACGGGAGCGACGAGAACCGCGCCGACCCCTCCATAGACACACTCGGGATTGCGGCGGCGCTGGCCGGTCATGATTACAGCGTTCTGATGTTCGACCTGCGCGGCCACGGGGAGTCCGGGGGCAGCAAGTTTTCCGCCGGGTACTATGAAAAGCGGGACCTGCTGGGGGCGGTCGATTTCGTTAAGGGGCGGGGCTACCGGAGCACCGGGGTACTGGGCTTTTCCATGGGCGCCGCCACCGCTATTTTCGCCGCGGCGGAGGACGATGATATCGACTGCATCGTGGCGGACAGCTGCTACGCGGATATTACCGAGATTATGAAGCGGGAATTCAGCGCGCGCACCAGATTCCCCGGCTTCTTTCTCTCCCCCGTGCTGTTCACGGTCAAGCTTTTCTACGGCGTTGATTTCCCGGCGGTGAAGCCGGTGGCGGTAGTCCCGGAAATAGCGCCACGGCCCATCCTGTTTATTCACGGCGCCGATGACACTTTTTTGCCGCCGGACCATGCGGCGCGGCTGCTGGCGGCGGCCGATAATCCCGCCGATGAGCTCTGGATCGTCCCCGGCGCCGAGCACGTGAAATCGTACGTGACTAACCGCCAGGAGTACATCGACCGCATAACCGCTTTCTTTGATGCGGTATTAAAGTAAGAACCACGGCGGCGGCATGCCATCTTTTTCTTATATTTCATATTGCATCAAATACTGTTTGGTGTTATAATGAGGCTGCCGGGATAAGAATAGCTTTGTTTAAAAGTGGGTTTGAGTCCCACTTTTTTAATTTTTGAAAAAGAATAGCGGAGGTCTGGAGCCGGATGAAGAGCGATTTTTTGCTCGCTATAACGCAGCTCTCGGCGGAAAAGAACCTGCCCAAAGACGTGGTTCTTACCGCGGTAGAAGCCGCCCTGGTGTCAGCCTACAAGAAAGATACTTTTAACGCTACCCAGAATATCGCCGTCAAGATTAATCCCAATTCCGGTAAAGTTGAGGTGTGGGCGGAAAAAACAGTGGTGGAAAAGGTGGCCGACCCCAAGATGGAACTCACATTGAGGGAAGCCAAGAAACTCAAAGCGGATATCAAGATGGGCGAGACCATCCTGATAGAGTCCACCCCGGAAAACGCCGGACGCATCGCGGCACAGACCGCCAAGCAGGTCATCCTCCAGCGTCTCCATGAAGCGGAGCACAGCGCCATCTTCGAGGAATATGCCGATAAAGAAGGCGAAGTGGTCAGCGGCGTCGTCCAGCGCTTCGAGGCCGGACAGGCATTTATCGACCTCGGACGGACCGAAGCCGTGCTGCCGACATCGGAGCAGGTACGCTCCGAGCGCTACCGCGTGGGGCAGCGCCTCAAGGTAGTCTTACTACAGGTAGCGCGCACCGGCAAAGGGCCCAAAGTAATCGTCTCCCGCTCTCACCCGGAGCTGTTGCGGCGCTTATTCGAGCTGGAAGTGCCGGAGGTCTATAACGGCACGGTGGAGATAAAGTCCATCGCCCGGGAAGCGGGCTTCCGGAGCAAGATAGCCGTGGCCGCCAAGCAGGAAGGCATCGACCCCGTGGGGTGCTGCGTGGGGCTGCGGGGCATACGCATACAGAACATCGTCAGCGAGCTTAACGGCGAGAAGATAGACGTGGTAATGTGGAACGCGGAGCCGGCCAATTTCATCGCCAGCGCGCTCAGCCCGGCGCACATCGTCGGGGTGCAACTGAATAAAGATGCGCAGGTAGCCACCGTTATCGTGCCGGACAAGCAGCTTTCACTGGCAATAGGCAAAGAGGGACAGAACGCCCGGCTGGCAGCCAAGCTCACCGGCTGGCGCATCGATATCAAGAGCGCTTCCACCGCCGAGGCGGAAAAGATAAAAGAGGTCAAACCCACCCCCGCCGCCGAGGAAATTGAAGCACCCCTGCCCGAAGAACTGGTGGAGGTGGGGGCTAAAGCTCCGGCCGCCGAAGCGCTGTCAGAAGAAATGCTGGCCGGAATCGATAACCTGGAACTGACCGAGGAACCTGCCGCAGTGGCAGAAAAAGCGGAAGAACCCGAACCGGTAGCCGCCGAGATTCTCATGCCGCCGCAGATAAGGCTGGAACACACCGGCGAAAACCAGCCCAAGATACGCTTTGCCGAGGATATTATGGCGCCGCGGCGAGTGAAGGATGTGGACAAGCCCGCTAAAACCAAGAAGAAAAAGAAGGGCGGCTTCACCCGCGAAAGCGGCGATGAAGGCGTAAAGGCCAAAAAGGGCCGCCGTGATTATACCGTGGTGGAGGATGAGGAGGAGTATCTCTAACGCCCGACCGGTACCGCAGCGCACCTGCGCCGCCTGCCGCCAGGTAAAGGACAAGCGGGCCCTGGTGCGGCTGGTACGCACGCCAGCCGGCAAGGTGGAAATAGACGCAACGGGGAAAAAGGAAGGGCGGGGCGCTTACCTGTGCCGGGAGTCGGCATGCTGGGAAAAAGCTTTAAAGGGCACCTGCCTGGAGCATGCCCTGAAAGGCAGCGTAAGCCGGGGCGACCTGGAAAAGCTGTATAAAAACGGGAAAGACCTGCTGAAGGAGTTGACCATTGGTTAGAGCCGGAAAACCGGAAAAAGCCGTTGAAAGCGCCGCCGAAAAAGCGGGCAAGGAAGCGGTACAGGACAAGACCCCTGTGCTGGATATACCACGCTCTATAAGCGTACGCCAGCTGGCGGAGCTGTTGAATATCGACTCCATCAATATCATCAAGCAGCTGATGCGCAATGGCATCATGGCCAACATCAACCAGCTAATTGACTATGATACCGCCGCGCCCATTATCTCCACCCTGGGCTTTAAACCCCACCTCACCCCCATCAAAGACCAGATGATGGCCACCGCCGCCGAGGAGGGCAAGCAGCGAAAACGCAAGTACGGCAAGGACGCAGAAAACCTGGTGCCGCGCCCACCGGTGGTGACCGTGATGGGTCACGTAGACCACGGCAAGACCAAGCTACTGGACGCCATCCGCCAGACCAACGTAGTGGACTCAGAAGCCGGCGGCATTACCCAACACATCGGCGCATACCAGGCAACTATAGACGGACACAAGATAACCTTTTTAGATACCCCCGGCCACGAGGCTTTTACCGCCATGCGCGCGCACGGCGCCAATATCACCGATATCACGATACTTGTCGTAGCGGCGGATGACGGCGTGATGCCGCAGACCCGCGAGGCTATCAACCACGCCAAAGCAGCGGAAGTACCTATCGTCGTGGCTATCAATAAAATAGATAAAGACAACGCCAACCCCAACCTGGTCAAACAGCAGCTGACGGAAGCCGGGCTGGTTATCGAGGAGTGGGGCGGCAACGTTGTTTGCGTGGAGATTTCCGCCAAGGAAAAGAAGGGCATCAAAGAGCTGCTGGAAAGCTTGCTGCTGGTGGCGGAAATGGAAGAGCTTAAAGCCAATCCCAACCTGCCCGCCGCCGGCGTCGTCATCGAGGCGGAAATGGACAAGACGATGGGGCCGCTGGCCACCGTGCTGATACAGTCCGGCACGCTCAAAGAGGAAGATACGGTGGTGGTAGGGATGGCATGGGGCAGGATCCGGGCAATGTTCAACGACAAGAACAAACGCATCAAGAAAGCTGAGCCTTCCATGCCGGCAGAAATCCTGGGACTGGACATCGTGCCGGAGGTAGGCGATACGCTCATTGCCGTAGCCGACGAACGACACGCCCAGGCTATCCTCACCCGCAAGCGGGCGGAAAAAGAAAAAGAGTCGTTAAAAGCGCAGGCGGTCAACCTGGACAACCTTTACGACCAGATAAGCACCGGGCAGGTAAAAGAGCTTAACGTCATCCTCAAGACGGACGTGCAGGGCAGCATCGAGCCTATCCGCACGACCCTGGAGCGTCTGGGGACGGACGAAGTCAAGGTAAGGATTATCCATAGCGCCACCAGCGACGTCACCGAGAGCGACGTCATGCTGGCTTCGGCCTCAAAGGGGCTTATCATCGGGTTCAATGTCACCGCTGGAGAAGGCGCCCGCAACCTGGCAGCCGCCACCGGCGTGGACATCCGCTTTTACAATATTATCTACACGCTGACCGACGACGTGGATAAAGCTTTGAAGGGACTGTTGGAACCCAAGTTCGTCGAGGTCATCGACGGACGGGCGGACGTACGGGCGGTATTCTCGGCCGGCAAGGGAGTCAAAGCGGCCGGCGTGCTGGTCACGGACGGCAAGGTAACCCGCAACGCGCTGGTAAGGGTGCGGCGGGGCAAGGAAATACTGGCCGATTCCAGCGTTATCAGCCTCAAGCGGTTCAAGGACGACGCCAGGGAAGTGGCGGCCGGCTACGAGTGCGGAGTGGGCGTCAAAGACTTCAATGATTTCAAGGTCGGCGACGTTCTGGAATTCTACCGAATGGAGAAATCCGGCAGGTAAGCAACCGCCGGAACTCAAGCCGTGTCACACCACATCGAACGCGTTAATACGCTTATCCGCCGCGAGCTCAGCGAGCTCATCCAGCATGAGCTGAGAGACCCTCGCCTGGACGAGTTCGTCAGCGTCACGGAGGTAGAGACTTCCCCGGACCTCAAGACCGCCAAGGTATACGTCAGCACCATGAGCGGGCAGCAGCACAAGGACAGGATACTGAGCATCTTAAGCGCCGCGGCGGGCTTTCTGCGCACCGGCGTCGCCCAGAAAACCAGGCTGCGCTATACTCCGGAACTCATCTTTATGTGGGACAACTCCATCGAGCACGGAGAAAAAATCCAGCGGCTCATCGACGAGGTTACCAAAGAAAACAAGGGGTAGATTTCTAAAAACCCTCTCGCTCTCCCCATTCGCTTCGCTCAGGGCAGGCTCTTTACAAAAGGGAGACAATTCGTGCAAAACCGTCCATTTTATACTATTCTCCAGTTCCCCCGTTTGCCCGCTACCGCCCGACTTGCTATTATTATCCTATACTTATATTTAATGAGGAGAAAACATGAAGTATTCACCGCTGCTGGACAGTATTCCGGACTATCCTTTCCGCAAGGTGGCCAAAATCTCCAGGGAGGCGGAGCAGCGGGACGGCGTGCCGGTCATCAACGCGCGCATCGGCATCCCGGACAGGGAGGCACCCCAGGCTGTTAAGGAAGCGCTGGCCCGGGCGGTGCTGGCGGACAAGTCCACCTACGGCTATCCCTGCGATACGCACCCGGAACGCGGCATCCCGGAGCTTATCGAGGCTATCATCGAGGACTACCGGGTGAAGCACAATGTAAAGCTCCGGCCGGAGAACATCATGGTCACCGGCTGGGCCAAGGAAGTTCTCTACTACATGGCGAGCCTGTTCGACGAGGGGACGATTTATATCCCCGACCCGGTCTATCCCGTCTATGAAGCCGCCACCGTGCTGTCCGGACACCAGGCGGCGCGGGTGGGGACATCGGCGAAAACCAGGTGGCTGCCGGAGTTCAGTTTTAAAGAGACAGACAAACCGGCGGCTTTTTATTTTTGCGACCCGAACAATCCCACCGGAGCGGTGGCGAACAAAGAATACTACACATCGCTGCTGGCCAAAATGGAAGCGGCGGACGTGACCGGCATCTTCGATAAAGCCTATAAAGACTACGTCTTCGACGACAAGACCCGTCCCGTGTCCATAACCGAGATTCCGGGCATGATGGAACGCGGTTTCGAAATCGTGTCGCTCTCCAAGCATTATAACTACGTGGGCATAGGGCTGGCGTGGATAGTCAGCAGCGAGGAGAACATCAACCGCTGGCTCAAGGCTTCCAGCCAGCACAGCCAGGGCGTGGAATGGTACAAGCAGAAAGCCGGGGCGGACACCCTGACCAGTCCCGCCATCAGGGCGCAGATGCAGGCGTACCTTAAAGAGCTCAAAGCCAGGCGGGACGTCTTCAGCAAGGGGCTGCGGGAGCTGGGGCTCAAGGTGGAAGTGCCCGCCGCCACCCCCTACCTCTGGATAAAGGTGCCGGAGGGCTTCAGCGACGAGGACTTCGTGCTGAATACGCTGATAAGCAAGGCGCACGTGGCGCTGATGCCGGGGTCGTACTTCGGGGAGAGCGGGCGGGGCTACATGAGAGCGACGCTTTTCCTCTCCCTGCCGCAAATCGAGGAGGCGCTGGAGCGGATAAGGAGGGTGAAGGGGTGGTAGGGGGTAGGTAGAGAGAAGTTCTAAATACTAATATCTAAACTCTAAAGGAGTGACAAGGGGGAACGAACCTCTCCCTCTGTATCTCCCCGCCTGCCAAAGTCTTGTACGGCGGGCAGGCCTCTCCGCTGGCAGAGAGGGAGATGATAGGAAAGGAAAGGTTAGGACAAAGAGGACGGGTAAAATCACGGAAAGAATTGTTATTTGATTTTTTATTTTTTTTACTAAGTCCCACGTACGATTTATAGCTAAGTAATTGTTTTTTAGTTTATGGTAAGTCAGCTTCAATAACCGGGTATTTGTTTTTTAATTTATGTTAAGCAGGGGTAAGGGGGAGTTTATAGTTAACAGTTTATAGTTTACAGTTAACAGTTAACAGTTAACAGTTTTTAGTATATAGGGGTTAGTGGAGAAAAGGAAGGGGATGGTGACGCGGGGGAAGGGAATACCGACCTCACCCTCTGTATCTCCCTCTCCGCTGGCAGAGAGGGAGATGGGTAACAGGTAACAAGTAGCAGGTAACAAGTAGCAAGTAACAAGTGTCAAGGAAGCGACAGGGGGAGAAAGGCGGGGAGACCCTTCGACAAGTCCCGATTCCTGCGTCATGTCCCGATTCCCCATGGTCATGCGGGACACCGGATGAGGTACGAATCGGTGCGGGATGGCGACAAAGTCGCTCACTCAGGGTGAGCGGGGGATAAGGCGGGGACAGAAGCAGGGAGGGAACGAACCTCTCCCTCTGTATCTCCCTCTCCGCTGGCAGAGAGGGAGATGGGTAACAGGTAACAAGTAGCAAGTAACAAGTGTCAAGGAAGCGACAGGGGGAGAAAGGCGGGGAGACCCTTCGACAAGTCCCGATTCCTGCGTCATGTCCCGATTCCCCATGGTCATGCGGGACACCGGATGAGGTACGAATCGGTGCGGGATGGCGACAAAGTCGCTCACTCAGGGTGAGCGGGGGGATAAGGCGGGGAGATTGCTTCGTTGCTGCGCTTCTGCAATGACAGAGAAGCAGGGCGGGTTGGAGACCCGCCCCTACCGAAGCGGTCCGGATTTAGATTTACATCAAATTTTGTGTTGTCGGATATAAACCTTAAGTAAGGAAACATGGCAAGATAATGGATGGTATACTGAACATCAACAAGTCGGCGGGGAAGACGTCTTACGGGGTGGTGGCGGCGGTAAAGCGGCTGACGGGGGAGCGGCACGCGGGTCATGCCGGGACGCTGGACCCGGACGCCACCGGGGTGCTGCCGGTATGCCTGGGGAAGGGCACGCGGGTGGTGGAGTTCCTGGCGGACAGCACCAAGGCCTACCGCGCCGTCATCGAGGCGGGGGCGGCTACCGACACCTATGACGCAAGCGGGCAGGTCACCCGCCGCGGGGACGCTTCCGGCGTAGACGTGATGCAACTGGAAGAGGCGCTTAGCCCCTTCCGCGGCGACATACGGCAAGTCCCGCCGATGTACAGCGCCCTGAAACACCAGGGACAGAAACTCTACGAACTGGCCCGCGCCGGCATCGACATCGAGCGGGAAAGCCGGCCGGTAACGATATACCGGCTGGAACTGCTCGATTGGCAACCGCCGCTGGTCACACTGGAAATAGAGTGCAGCAAAGGGACGTATGTAAGGTCGATAGCGCACGACCTGGGGGAGAGGCTGGGCTGCGGGGCGCACCTTAAAGAGCTAACGCGCACCCGCTGCGGCATCTTCGACATCAAAGACGCCATTACATTGACGCAACTGGAAACGGGCGTACAGACCGGGGACTGGCAACAATACCTCCACCCCATCGACAGCGTACTACAGGACATGCCGTCGTTCACGGTAGATGAAGTCGATGAAGCGGCCATAAAGACCGGCAGTCCGGTACGCCTGAAAACCGGGAAAGGGGAAACGGGGCAGGGCTACGGACGGGCCTACAGCGCGGACGGGCGCTTCCTGGCCATACTAACGCACGAAGTCGGCGACGAATACTGGCGGCCTAAAAAGGTTTTTATCTGATGAAACCGGTTGACGAGGACGAATACGGCGCTTACCTGGGAGTGACGGCGGACTTCCGGCGGGAGTTTTCGCTCATAGAAAACAATCCCAACTTCGAGGTGTACGACGCCAAAGACCGGCAGCGGCGGTTTATCGTTAGTAAAGCTTCCCGCATACCGGACGACGAGGACATAACGGCGGGCAGGTATGGCATAGATTTCAACAGGGCGAGGCCCACCCCGCAAGAAGCCGTGGATTATCACGCCGCCCTGCCCGGCGGCTATCAATGGCTGGGAGACATCGCCTTCGCGGCGGCGGATGAAAATGAATACGCTAAAAAAGCGGCGGCCCGGGACAGCTTCTACTCCTACGTGTGGGGGGCGGCGGCGCAAACGGTCTGGGCGGCGCCGCACTCCGGCAGCGTAGACCGGCCGCCGGACGATACCCTGCCCTTCCCCAAGCTCTGGATAGACAACCACACGGCGGGGGTGGCGGCGCGCTGCGCTTACCGGGACGGGGGGCGGGGTAAACAACGGGTGATGATATACGTCCACGCCACCGGACTGCTGGGGGCGGCGGTCAACCTGGGCGACTTCGGGGTGGCGGACGGGGAGAAAATGGCCGTGGCGGCGGCCCGGGCGGAAATAAAATACCATGACAAGGTGCAGGTCCTGGCGGAGGGGTTCAAGCAGGACTTCCGCCTCAAGACAGGCAAACTCCTGGAGCATATCTACCGTCGAAGAGGCACGCTGGACCCGGCGGCGCTGGGCGGCGTTTCCAAAGACGACAGCTTTAACGTGACGCAGCAAGCCAAGGTGCTCAAACTGTACGGCCGGGAAATAGCCGAGTTCACCCCGGAGGCATTCAGCGAGGCGCTGGACGGACTGGGGGACATACTGGTGCCGGTAGTAAACAATAACGTGCTGTACCCGGCCCGGCACGTGGGCGAGCTGCTGGGTCTGAAACAGAAGATAAGCGAAGGGCTGATGCACGGCGCGCTAAGTGTGGAATGCGCCAAGTACTACGCCGCCAACGCGCCGGAGCTAATAGCGGACATCATCCTGGACATCAAGCGCGAGCTTTTCCCTTCATCGTAGGGCGAAACACTATTATGTCAACTATTTCCAGCTTCACTCCTTGACATTTGGCTTCCAATGAGAGTATAGTGCATCGGATGCTTTCTCAAGCTTAATATTCGGTCGTTTTCATTTCCGGCTTCATCTAATTCAGAAAGGGGAAACGTGAATAAATGGGGAAGATAAATGTGGCGATTATCGGCGTGGGCAACTGCGCCTCGTCCCTGGTACAGGGCGTGCACTACTATAAGGACGCCAAGGAAACCGAAGAAGTACCGGGTCTGATGCATGTCAACCTGGGCGGCTACCACATCAGCGATATCAACTTCGTGGCGGCCTTCGACGTAGATAAAAACAAGGTGGGCAAAGACCTGGCGGAAGCCATTTACACCAAGCCCAACAACACCTACAAGTTCTGCGACGTGCCCATCACCGGCGTCAAGGTAATGCGGGGCATGACCCATGACGGACTGGGCAAATACCTCTCCGAGATTATCCAGAAAGCGCCCCCGCCGACGGTGGACATCGTCAAGGTGCTGAAAGAGACCAAGACCGACGTGGTACTCAACTACCTGCCGGTGGGCAGCGAAATGGCCACCAAATGGTACGTGGAACAGATTTTACAGGCCGGCTGCGCCATGGTCAACTGCATACCGGTCTTTATAGCCAGCCACAAGGACTGGGCGACCCGCTTCGCCGACCACGGCCTGCCGATTATCGGCGACGACATCAAGAGCCAGGTGGGCGCGACCATCGTGCACCGGGTGCTGACCAAGCTGTTCGTGGACCGCGGGGTGAAGCTGGAAAAGACCTACCAGCTCAACTTCGGGGGGAACACGGACTTCCTCAACATGCTGGAGCGCGAGCGGCTGGAGTCCAAGAAAATCTCCAAGACCGGCGCGGTAACCTCCCAGCTCCCCTACAAGCTGGACGCCGGCGATATCCACGTGGGGCCGAGCGACTACGTGCCGTTCCTGCTCGACCGCAAGTTCTGCCATATCCGGATGGAAGGCCGCACCTTCGGGGACGTTCCCCTGCTGGTGGAAGCCAAGCTGGAAGTCTGGGACAGCCCCAACTCCGCGGGCGTGGTGATAGACGCGCTGCGCTGCTGCAAGCTGGCGCTGGACAAAGGCCTCAAGGGCGCCTTGACCGGGCCTTCATCCTATTTCATGAAAACCCCGCCGATACAGTACAGCGACTCCGAAGCGCGGACCAAGACGGAAGAGTTCATCGCCGCCAACGCTTTAAACGCTAAAGAGAAACCGGCCAAAAAGCGGGGGGCAAAATAGTCCGAGATGAAAATAGCCCTGGTCTCTCCCTATGACTTCGCTTATCCCAGCGGGGTAGGGAACCATATATCCTGCCTGGAGCAGCAGTTCACCCGGATGGGGCACGAGGTCAAGATAATCGCCCCGGCCTCCAAAGCCATCCATACCCTGGGCGACCGATTCATACGCATCGGGACACCGCGCCCGGTGCCCGTCAGCGGCTCCATAGCGCGGGTCACCATGTCTTTAATACTCGAACACGCCATCAAAGACGTCTTCGAGCGCGAGCAGTTCGATATCTGCCACCTGCACGAGCCTTTGATGCCCACCCTCTGCACCACCATTTTGCGGCTCAAGAAAGCGCCGATGGTGGGCACCTTCCACGCCTCCGGCGGCAAGCCCTGGTACACCATGTTCTCCCCCGTCATGAAGTGGTACTTCGACCGCTGGTTCCGCAAGCTGGACGGGCGACTGGCTGTTTCCAAGGTAGCCAAAGATTATGTCAATAAGTACTTCCCGTCCGAATACACCATCATTCCCAACGGGGTGGACACGCACCATTTCAGTAACGGCGTGAAACCTTTCGAGCAATTCGACGGGTCCAAGACCAATATCCTCTTCGTGGGGAGGCTGGAAAAGCGGAAGGGGTTCGATTATTTGCTCGAAGCTTACCGCCTGGTCAAGAAAGAAGTCCCGGACTGCCGCATTATCCAGGTGGGGCCGGGGGTGCGGCTGCGCAAGAAGTACGAAAAACGCATCAGCCAGCACGGCATAACGGACGTGAATTTCACCGGCTACGCCACCTACAGCGACCTGCCGCGGTATTACAAGACGGCGGACATCGTGTGCTTCCCCAATACCGGCTGGGAAAGCCAGGGGATAGTGCTGCTGGAGGCCATGGCGGTGGGCAAACCAATCGTGGCGTCCAACATCGACGGGTTCACCGCCGTCCTTTCCGACGGCGTGGAGGGCATAACCGTGCCGCCGCGGGAATCCGAGCAGCTGGCCGCGGCCATACTAAAGCTCATCCGGGACAAGCAGCTCCGGGAGCAGATGGGGGCCAGAGGCAAACCGAAGGCCATGCAATACGACTGGACAGTACTGGCCAAGAAAGTGCTGGACTATTATACGATGACGCTGGACAATATCAAGCGCAACAGCGCCGCACCGGTAAAATAAAGCTTTGAACTAACACCGCATCAGGAAAAACTGCATAATGCCGAAACTGGAAACCGCCCGGAAAAGCATCGCCGGCAACGTCACCCAGCCCATCGTGCGGCTGCTGGCCAAAACCCCGCTCACCCCTAACGCCGTGACCTGGATAGGCTTTATCATTACCGCCGGCGCGGCAGCGCTGGTGATTACGGAACATCTGCTGGCGGGCGGCATCGTGGTGCTTGTCGCCGGATTCTTCGACATGCTGGACGGGGCGCTGGCGCGCCTGACCAACCAGACCAGCCGCTTCGGGGCGATACTGGACTCGACGCTGGACCGTCTTTCCGAGGCGTTGCTACTGGTGTGCCTGCTGGCGGTATTCGTGCGGGGCGGGGACTTCGCCGAGTGCATGCTGGTGGGGGCGGCGCTGGTAGGCTCGCTGCTGGTGAGCTACACGCGGGCCCGGATGGAGGGGCTGGGGGTAGAATGCAAAGCCGGGCTTTTCACCCGGCCGGAGAGGGTAATCGTCCTGGCGCTGGGACTGATGCTGAGCAGGTTCGACCCGGCGCTGCTGATAGCCCTGTGCATCATCACTTTCTTCAGCTGGTACACCGTGGTCGAACGCATGGTTTACGCCTGGCGCAAGCTGAGGGAATAACCGGCGGTCAACCTGATTCCCGTTAGCACCAGCGTAGCAGAGATTTTCCCAGCTAGCACGGAATAAACAGTGAAATAACTGCGGCTAAAGCCAGCGTGAGGACAGGGCATCCGTCCACGCTCGTGATTAGCTACGGCGACGATAGACATGCCACGTGTACGATGGTAGAATGTATGGGTTTTGGCGATAGGAGGTAAAAATGCCGGTTGTAGCAGTAATCGGAGCCCAGTGGGGAGACGAAGGCAAAGGCAAAATGGTGGACATGCTGGCGGAGAAAGCCCGGTACGTGGTGCGCTTCTCCGGCGGCGATAACGCGGGCCATACCGTGGTCAATCCTCACGGGGAATTCAAACTGCGGCTGACGCCGTCCGGCATTTTCTACCAAGACGCCACCTCCATCATCGGCAACGGGGTGGTCATCAACCCGGCGGTACTGAACTCGGAAATAGACGGGCTGAACGCCCGCGGCATCAACACCGCCAGGCTGCTCATCAGCGACCGCGCCCACCTGATTATGCCCTACCATATAGTCGTCGAAGGGCTGCAGGAAGAAGCGCTGGGGGACAAGGCCATCGGCACCACGCGCAAAGGCATCGGCCCCGCCTTCGCCGACAAGGTGGCGCGCACGGGCATCAGGGCCGGCGACCTATTGGACAAGGAAGTGCTGCGCAACAGGCTGACCACCACGCTGGAGATAATCAACCGGATACTGGCGGGGGCCTACGGAGCCAAGCCGCTGGAGTTCGGCCCTATTTATGAGCAATACTGCGCCTACGCCGACCGCTGGGCGCCCAATATCTGCGATACCTCCGCGGTGCTGGCGGAAGCCATAGCCAAGAACGAGCCGGTGCTGCTGGAAGGCGCACAGGGCTTCCTGCTGGACCCGGACTACGGCACCTATCCCTTTACCACATCATCGTCCCCAACGTCCGCCGGGGCCTGCCTGGGAGCGGGCATCGCACCCAACAAGATTACGCAAATACTGGGCATTTTTAAAGCGTTCCAGACCAGGGTGGGCGCCGGGCCCATGCCTACCGAGCTGAACGACGCGACCGCCGAAACCATCCGGGAGCGGGGACACGAATACGGCACGGTAAGCGGCCGCCCCCGCCGCTGCGGCTGGTTCGACGCAGTAGCCGCCCGCCTGAGCACCCGCATCAACGGCTTTACGGCGATAGCCATCACGCGGCTGGATATCATGGACGTTTTCCCGACGCTGAAAATCTGCACCGGCTACAGGCTGGACGGGAAGGTCATCGACAATTTCCCCGCCAGCATCACGGCGCTGGAAAAGTGCCAGCCGGTGTACGAGGAGCTGCCGGGCTGGGAAAAGTCCACCGTGGACGCCCGCACGTTTAAAGATTTGCCACCCAACGCGCAAGGCTACATCAAGCGGCTGGAAGAGCTGACCGGCTGCCCGGTGGCGCTGATATCCGTGGGGGCAAGGCGGGAAGAGACGGTGGTGAGGAAGGACGTTTTCTAGGGGGGACGGTAAACAGGATATTGGTACTGACCCCTTTTCCTCTTATCCCCACCTGCGCTAAAGCTCCGGCGGGCAAGCCTCTCCGCTGGCAGGGAGAGGGACGACAGATTGCGGGATGGCTAAAAACCCTCTCTTATCTCCTTCCGATTCGTTCCTCATACGGAATCCCGGATGAACAGGGTGAATCGGGACTTTTTCAAAGTGGGACGCCGATACCCCGAAATATCATTGGGGTAACTTACCTCTTACCCTTGTCCTCCCGCCTGCGCTAAAGCTCCGGCGGGCAAGCTTCACACGCTGGCGGAGGGGGGCGATAGACAGGACATTGGGACCAACCCCTTTTCCTCTTATCCCCACCTGCGCTAAAGCTCCGGCGGGCAAGCCTCTCCGCTGGCAGGGAGAGGGACGACAGATTGCAGGATGGCTAAAAACCCTCTCTTATCTCCCTTTATGAAAGGGAGACGCCTATGCCCCGAAATGAGAGGCCGGCAGAGGGTGGATTCCAGCCGGAATTTACCCCGTTCACGGTGAACCATTCAAGGTGAATCCGTACTTGATACGGAGTCGGAACGACGGAGTCAAAATCTCCCTCCTGTCCCTTTCCGATTTCATGCGGAATCTTCGACTTTACGAAAGAGGGACGTCAATACCCCGAAATCATCGTGTGTTTACTTACCTCAATAATGGGTTTACCCGATTATAGCGAGGATATGATAGAATAACGTCATGATAATCAGAAAAGCCACAGAGAAAGACATCCCCAGGCTGCTGGAGCTTTACCGGCAGCTTTCCTTTAATCCGGTCGACTATAAAAGCCCGCCGCCGGAGGAATGCCGCCGCGTTTTGAGACAGATACAGGAACACCCCGGCTACAGCCTGCTGGTGGCGGAGGAAAACGGGGAGGCGGTGGGGACGACCGTGCTGGCCATCCTGCCCGGCTTTGCTCACGACACAGCGTCTTTCGGCGTTATCGAGTACGTGGTGGTGGACGAAAAATGCCGGAGCAGGGGCATCGGCAAAGAGCTGATGGAGTACTGCCTGGCGCGGGCGCGGGAGGCGGGGTGCTACAAGGTAATACTGACCAGCGACAAGCGGCGGGAGAGAGCGCACAAGTTCTACCGCGAGCTGGGGTTCGAGGCATCGGCGGAGGGGTTCAGGTATTATTTCTAGGGTCGGACGGCTTCAGGTTTTTCACTTTCAGGTTTTCCGCCGCATATTTTTCTTTTTCTTCACTTACCCTGTAGATGTCCTTGCGGTGACCGATTTCAATAATCCAGATTACCAGTTCATCATCGATGATAGTATAGAGAATCCGGTAGTCTCCCTGGCGAATACGGTATTTATCCTGACCTCGCAATTTTTTACAATCCGACGGCCTTGGATTTTTGGCTAACTTCTCTAAACGCTTAAAAATCCGGAGGCGGCTGGCTTTGGGAATCGACTTTAGGTCTTTGTGTACGGATGACTTATACACCAACTTATATAAGGCCATCTATTTTTAGCCTTTTCATCATTTCTTCATGACTAATAAGCGGTTCGTCCTTCCGTTCTTCAAAGACCAGTAAGTCTTCTTCGTCTTCCTCCAATGCCATTCTTACGGCTTCATTGATGATTTCAGAAACGGATTGTTCTGTGTCTATTGCCTTGAGACGCAGGGCTTTATGTAAAACAGGGTCCAGATAGACGGTGGTCCTCTTGGTTAATGCGGCCATAATGTCACCTCCACAAACAGTGACATTATAACATCATAACGTTATAGCGTCAAAGCGTTGTTGGCGGTATACAACGGGGTAAAATCTATGGCGGCGGAAACTCGTAGCTGACCAGGAATATACGAATAGTGCGCAGGCCGGCATCCGGACTCAGGTGGATAACAAACCCGCCGGTCTGGTTGTACTCCACCCTTATATTAATCCGCCCGACCAAATTAGACGCGTCCAGAGTCCAGGATACTTGCTGCCCATCCGCGTCATAGCCTTCAGCCCACAGATTCAATTCCGGTCTTTCCTTATCCGTGTTCAGGACGCTGCCGCTCAGTATAATGCAGGCGTCCCCCGCTTTGAAGGCATTGGAAGTTGTCCAAGGGGAGAAATAATCCTGTTCGCACACGCCCATTGCCAAGCTGACATCCATCAGCGCCACCCCATACAGTTCCCCGGCTGAATTCTGGAAATAGCTGCCCGGACCGGGCTCTATGGTCACCGTAACGCCGTCCAGTATCAGAGAGACCATCGGGGTGGGCGGGGGCGGTGTTTCTGCCGGCTGGGCATCAGCTACCATCACCTGTTCCGTGTAGATACAGGTCTCGCCGCTCTGTAACGTTGCCGCTATTTCCAGAGGGTATACCAAGCCGCTGCTGATGCCGCCGCCGATGAGCGTTTGTGTTTTACTGGCGTTTTTATCAGTCAGCAGGGGGTGGGAATCGGAAACATCATCGAAGGTAAAGTTGTAAATCCTGCCTTGTTGCAGATCCAGATTAGCCAGCAAAGAGACAATGGGCTCACGGCCTGTATTTCTTAAGATTATAACTACCTTGGGGCCGCCGGGATTCACCAGCTCACCGGGTTTATAGTCCCGGGCTACACAAACGACTTCCACCGGTCTTTCACCGGACGGAGCAGCGGCAGATACGGCGATATCAGTGAGCGGAGCATTGAATTGCCAGCTTTGCAGCAGAGCATTCACCTGGTCGACAGTCGCATCCGCGGCATTTTTACTACAGGCAATGATGAGAATAAACTGAGATTCCCCCACCGTAAAGCTCTTGAAATAGGCCGTGGTCTCCTGCCGCCAATCGTGGGACTCATAAAGTCCGCTTAAGTCCGGGGGCGTGACGCCGGGCGGGGTAGTAGTGGTTGAAGAAGGCGGCCCGGAGGCCGCCAGCACCAGTGCCACGTAAGCCCCACCCCTGGGAATCTGTGATGCCACTACTCCCGGACTGAATTCCCAGGAAAAGGAGCCGCCGGAGGCAGTTTCCGTTACCGCCCGCGCCCAGAAGCCGGTATCGCCCCAGCTATTGAAAGACACCAGGCCGGTTTCCCCCTTCATCATAAGGCTTTCCGGCCCCTCCGACACCGCCCAGCCTCCCGGCAACTGTACCCGGACGCCGTAATTTTTAGAGACGTAAGTGCCGTAGCCGCCGGTAGGGGGCGGAGCGGCGCCAACGGCACAGGCTGAGAAGCCGATTACCAGCGATAGCAGGATACCCAGGAAAGCGAGATATTTCATGCTCAGATACCTCCTTTCAGCCGGGGAAAAGGGAGACGGGACAGGGGGCGGGAATATTTAGTGAGGGGTTACGGGACTACTTCCAGCCTACTTGGCAGACGGCTCGCTGATTTGCACGGAAACAGTATATTCAATATCCGAGCCGCTTTGCAAGGTGGCGTTAATCTTGAGCTGATATGATGTCCCGCTGCTGATGCCGCCGCCGATGAGCGTTTGCCGGACACTGACCGTCTGGCCGGCGGCCATGGGGCTGGCGGCGGTAACCGCGAAGTCGAACTCATAAGCCCGGGCCATCTCCAGCGTGGCGGTCAAGGCAACAACCGGCTCCGACCCGGAATTATGCAGGGTAATCTCGACGGTAGGCCCGCCGGGGTTAATGGGCGAGATGGGACCGGTAACGGCGACGACGTCAATGGGGCGGTACTGCGGCATGCCAGTGGGAGAGGTGGTGGGCGGGGTGGTAGTGACAGAGGGAGAGCCGCCACAAGACGCCAGGACGGATACCAGCAGCACCAGAGCTAGGACTAATACAGAGTATTTCATATTGAGCACTCCTCAGGTTTTTCCCCGGGCGGGCACAAGTACGCGCCCGGTCCAGATATTTTACCGCTTATTTGATTAGACCGTTAAGCAGCACCAGTCCCGCCAGCACCACCAGCCCGGCGATATGAATAATAATGTACTTCATACTAGTTATAACGGCGGGGCGGGGAAAAGGATACGGGGGTACGCTAGCTGTAAGACCTATTTGATTACTATATTAATCGCCTGCTAGTCTTGAAGTGTTTCTATCAGGTGAGTGCGCTGCTGGATAGTAATCTGCGTCTCCCCTGTTTCCAGCGCCTTAAAGAGAAACCAGCTATAGGCGGGAGCTTGGTCTTGTTCCTCGGTAGCATTAGATTCTTCGTCCACCAGCATCACCATGTTTTCGTCGTAAACCTCTTTCATTACGGGGAAATGGTCAAGAGACATGGGAAACCCGATGATAAATTCATCACCCGCATTGATGGTTATTGCTTTACCTTAATCAAAATAGACCCCGATATCCGCCCAGGGAGGGTGTGGTATATCGGACATGGTAGTTGGCGTTATGTCATCATGCGCGCAGGCGGAAACGCCGATTACCAGCGCCAGTAAGGCACCCAGGCAAGCGAGATATTTCATACCCAGATACCTCCTTTCTACTGTGTAAAAAGACAAACATCCCTCACATTAGTTCTGGCTAGTAATAACGTAAAAGCGGGAGGGGGGAGAGGGGGGTTCCTTTAGGGAGTTATTAAATTCGCTAAGGATGTGATACCGCCCGGTAACACGAATCCGCCGTCAACCACGGCGTTACCGGCTAGAACATGTCCGTAAAGCAACCTGTCCGGCTTGACTTCACTCCTTCCCCACTGAATCCCCACCCATCGCGCCATAGCCGCCGACGCCCCGTCGGAGCTCCTTAATTCCACCGGACGGGGATATAGTACGCTCAACAAAATACCGTCAGTGTTTTGAGGGTCGCCCCAACTGAAGCTTCTATAATAGGCAGGTAATTCGTCCGCCGGTAATGGTTCGCCCATTGTCCCGAGCAGCGTCTGGATGCAAGCTGTTATCTCGGTATATTTTGAGTCCGGAGGCTGTGAGGATGCATGGCCGGTTAAAGTATCTCTGGTAGTGATAACCATGGCAACGGGCATCTGCGACCATACATGGCTTTCCGAGTCCGCCAGTAATGCCAGCGCATCGTGTATATCAATCATCGGCGACGTCATGCCGGGAGGACCTAACCGCATAACAAAGGTATTATAGTCCGTGCCCAGCAGACCGATAACCCTGCCGTCCCGCCCGGTTACTATGGCTCCAGGGAGGTCGTTGCGCGGGCCTTCTTCCAGCGTGAACCGTCCGCCGATAGACGGGATATTATCTTGATACCGGACGATTTCCTTAAAGTCCGTGACCCGCCAGCCGTGCACGGTGACGTTATCACCCGCATTATAGCTTCCGGCTTCAGCAATATCCGCCGCAGGGAACACTGCTTTATCCATATACAGGACCGTAACGCTGTTGCGCGGGTCCATGATTTTGATATCAGCGGGATAACGCGGCTGGCCCGGCTTCCCTACGTATAAGGTATCCGGGACTTCTTCTTCATAGTTGATAACGGTCAGGATTTGACGCCCGTCGCCCACCGCCAGACCGTAAGCCAGCGGTGCTTCCTGTGAAATATCCGCCGTAGTCCAGACCTGCACCATCGCTTTCTCATTCACCGGCGACGATTTGCAGGAAATGGCAGAAAATATCATGGGGAATACCAAACATGTAAATAGTACCAAACGACATATTTTTTTCTTATACATACTTGATTCACCTTTCCCATAGCACTATAGATAACGTTAATTTATAAGTCTAGTTAGGTCAGCCACAGTAGACCAAACGTATATTGAAGCAGTGATTTTCTGTAGCCAAACCTAATATGCACGAACTCCAGTAATTTTTTACCTATTAAACCATTTTACTAATCAACATACGGTATATACATCAAGTCAAAATACGCATAACCGTAGTTTACCAGACTTCCGGTAATGATACTATTATTTGGTAATGTTTTTTGACCTTTCCCCCGTAAATAATGCCATTGGCTCTTAGAGTTCTCTGCTAGAATATAGCGAACGGGAGGACTCGAAATGCAGCGCAAGAAGTACACTGAAGAGCAGATTATCCAGGTGCTAAAAG